>JBNMLI010000032.1:0-9810 GCA_050874765.1 Alistipes sp. | reverse complement strand
GTCTTGGTGTAGATGCCCTCGACCACGAATTTCCAGCCGCGCAACTCCTGTTCGAAGCCGATGTTGGCTCGCAACACCTGCGGGTAGCGGAAGCGTTTATCTACAACATTTATGGCGGGGTTCGCCACGGTCGCACCGCTCGGCTCTTCGCCGAATGCGGGCGTTTGCTCGTTGTAGAGCGCGTAGCCGCGTTGGGTCATACCCGTGTTGGAGAAGCAGTTGTTAATCCACACGAACGGCACTTTGCCCGTAAACAATCCCACGCCGCCGCGCAATACCGAGCGCGATGCGGCGCGTTCGGCTATGTTCCAGCGGAAGCCTACGCGGGGCGAGAAGAGAATGTCGCTCGCTGGCTTGGCGTTGGTGCGCACGCCGTATTTCTGCGCTATGTCGCTCGCGTTGAACGCGCTGTTCTCGCGCGGAGTGTCGAAGACTACGGGAATGTCGATGCGCAGACCATAGGTGAATTTCAGATTGCGCAACACCTGCCACTCCTCCTGCGCATACAGCCCGAATTGCGCTGTCGCGGTGCGTATGGCAGGAGAGCCGATAGGGTAGTTGCGCACATACGACGAGGCGTTGTCGGCGAGAAAATCGGCAATGGTATTATATGTATATGTGCCGAATGCGTTGGCAAGGTAGGTAACGTCGGTCGTGAAAATCTCGTTCTGCGTGCCGAGCGTGATGGTGTGTTCGCCCGCGTATATGGAGATGTTGTCGGCAATCGAAACCGAATTCTGCATCATCGAGTTCATTCCGTTGTAGGGGTTGGTGCCTATGCCGACGCGGATATTGTTGTTGCGCCCGTCGTCCGTCGTGTCGTAGAGCTTGCTTATCTGAACGTAGGGTAGCAGCCTGTCGGATTTACCCTCGTCGGCTATGCGGTTGTAACCGATACGCAACTGATTGAATATGAGCGACGAAATGCGCGAATTGAGTTCGGCGGCGAGCGAATGCGTCTGATTGGCGAGCGTGTATGCCGAGCCGTTGAAACCGAACTGCGCGGCATTGTTCGCATACTCGTCCTTCGCGGCATTGAGGTAGTTGTAGCGTAGCGTGAAGTTGTTGCGCTCGTCGATGTTCCAATCGAGGCGTGCGACCAATGCTCCCGACTTACGCACGATGTTGCGACGCGAGTAGCCTCCGCCTGCGTAGCCCGTCAGCGCGGCATAGCGGTCGGCTATGACCTGCGCATCGGCTGCGGTGATTGAGAGCGGCGAATAACCCGCATAGAACGACGATGGCGACGAGTTGTAGTCGAATTCGCCGTTCAGAAAGAAGAATAACTTGTCCTTGACGATGGCTCCGCCGAGCGATGCACCGTAAATCTGTGTCGATTGCTTGGCAAGGCGCGTGTTGCCGTCGGGCGAACTGCCATAGAAATCCTGATTGTTGTAGTAGGTGTATGCCGAGCCTCGGAAGGTGTTCGTGCCCGACTTGGTTACGGCATTTATGCCGCCGCCAGTGAATCCGCTCTGGCGCACATCGAACGGCGCGACGACCACCTGCAACTCCTCGACGGCATCGAGCGGCAGCGGGTTGGCTTCGGCAAGTCCGCCGTTCGTACCCGACGAGGATAGTCCGTAGATGTCGTTGCTGACGATGCCGTCCACCTGAAAGGTGTTGAAACGGCTGTTGTTGCCCGCTATGCTTATGCCGCCCGATTGTACCACGGTGGCTTGCGGTGCAAGACGCGCAATGTCGTAAATCGAGCGCGATACGGTCGGCATAGCCTCTATGATGCCGCTCGTGAAGTTGTCGGCTGCGCCCGTGCGCGTGGCATCGAAGCGGTCGGCACTGACGGTTACGGCATCTATCTCCTGATTCTGCGCCAATACGGCATTGATGTTCTCCGTCTTGCCGAGCGCGAGCGCGATGTTGTCGTATCGCACGCTTTTGCAACCCATAAACGAGATTTCAACCGAGTAGGGTCCGCCGACGCGCATACCGTCGATGCGGAATGTGCCGTTGCGGTCGGTCGTCGCACCATACTGTGTCGATGACGGCGTGTGTACGGCAAGCACCAACGCCCCGACAAGCGGTCTGCCGTCGGGCGTCAGGACATAACCCGCAATTCCCGATGTGGTTACCTGCGCCGACAGGGTCGTGGCGAGCGAAACGATAATGGCAAATAAAACAAAAAGCCTTTTCATATAGCGTAACAAAAATAAAAAGTGTCCCGATTACGAAAATCAGGACACCTCAATATATCGCTATATGCCATACGCCCCGCACACGGGTGCATACGCAACACTTTGCCGATATAAGCGAATTTCTTCCATCCGGACTTTAACCGTCGGTATCGGAGTTTCACCGATTCAGTCCCCACTCGGGGAGTCGCGGACTATCACCGCCGGTAGGGAATTGCACCCTGCCCTGAAATTCTGTTTCGGGTGCAAATATAGCGATAATTTCTTACGCCGAGCCGTTTGCACCGAAAAATTTATGTACAACCCAATAAAAACGGCGCGATGGTTTGTTTAATCGATAGTTATTCTTATCTTTGCCCTAACAAATTATATGATGACCCATTGTGGCCGTTCGTGTCGCGCGGTTGTCGCATAGCGTGTAAGAGAAGAGATAAGTATTAAACAAATAATAAAACTATGGCAAATTTAAGAGATTTGAAAAAGGAAATCGACTATCGTTTGGAGGAGTTGGTATTTGATTGCGATATGGCTATCTATTTCCAGCCTACGAAGGAGAAGGAGATTTTCGCAGTTATGCAGGAGGGTGTCGACCTTCGCAACGAATTGTTCCACAAGGCAAGCAACCCGACCGAGCCTAAAAACGCATCGCTCGTCCGCAAATACTATGCAGCCCTGCGTAACGAGATGGTCGAGGCTTACGGCAAGTTGTTCGAGAAGTTGAGCGCAATCAACAAGTAGCAACCCGCTGCTCTGTTGTAATTAAGGCGTTGAATACATAGATATTCAACGCCTTATTCTTTGCCCATTCGAGCCGTCCCTCGACCTTGCGTCGGTGCATCTGCGCAGTGGGGTAGTGCGCTCCGTCCTAATGCTCGTGTTCGCACAAGACGGTGTGCGGCATCGTGCCGTGGGTAACTATCTGTATGGGACACCGGTAGTTGTCGAGTTGCTCCTGCGTTATGATGTTGGAATCGTGGCGATGAACGTGGCGATTGACGCATACGATGTTCTTCACCACACTCGTTATGGTGCCTATGTCGTGCGACACCATGACGATTGCCATCTGCTCGTTCAGCTTGTGCAACAGCGTGTAGAGTTCGTTCTCGAAACGGTTATCGACAAAGTTTGCCGGCTCGTCCAAAATCAACAACTTGGGCGACAGTATTATGGCGCGACAAAGCAGGGCGCGTTGCAACTGCCCGCCCGATATTTCGCCTATTTGACGGTCGGCGATGCTCGCAATATCCGCCATTTCAAGCAGTTCCATCGCTCGCGCCTTGTCATTGCGCGTGTAGCGGTGCAGGAAACCCTTCTCCGACTGCAAGCCCGACATCACGACCTCTGCGACCGAAATCGGGAAATTGCGGTCGAAATCCGATTGCTGCGGCATATAACCAATGAGCCGTTTGCCGTTGGCATAGAGCGACGGCGCGAGCGTGATGGTGCCAGAGTAGGGTAGCGTGCCGAGTATGCTCTTTATGAGCGTCGTCTTGCCTCCGCCGTTGGGTCCTATGATGCCGATGAAATCGTCGTCGAATATGTCGAGCGACACATTTTCCAACGCCGTGTATGCACCGTAGCGCACGCCGACATCGCGCAGGGATATGAGTGTTTCCGCCATACTGCTATTCGGTTATCAAAATCGCTATGTCCCTGATGTTGCCGACAATATCCTCCGCGAGCGGATTGATTTCGACCGCCTCCGCACCTATGTCCTCGCACACGACCTCGACGCTCGAACGCGGAAACTCCGACTGATAGAATACGCGCTTTATGCCGTCGCGCCGTGCGTTGTCGATGATTTCCGCCAAGCGTTTGGCACTCGCCTCCTTGCCCTCGTTTTCGATGGCGACCTGTTGCAGCGCGTAGTCGCGTGCAAGATAGGTCAGCGCAGGGTGGTAGATTATAAAGTACTGATTTGTCGAGCAGCGACACATCTCGCCGACCTCCTCGTCCAAGTCGAGCAACTTCTGACAGAGCGCGTCGTAGCGAGCCTCATACTTCACCGAGTCGGGCATCGCCGTCCTAATAGCCTCAAAGGCATTCTCCGCCATCACCATCAACTCCTTCGGCGAACACCAGATGTGCGGGTCCACGCCGTGGGCGCAGTGGTGGCCGTGGTGAGTGTGCGAGCAACTGCCCGCAATGACCTCTATGCCCTTGCTCAAATCGACAATCTTCTCCGCGTGCTGCACCTTGCCGAGCAAAGCTTTCTCGAAATCGAGCAACCCCGTTCCGAATACCAATCGCGAACTGTTGAGCGCGATGAACTGCTTGGGCGTAGGCTCGAATGTTTCGGGCGACGCACCCGCAGGCACAAGCACCTCCACATCGAAATCGTCGCCGACAATCTCCGATACTATATATTTTATCGGCGCAATCGACACATACATCGTGCGCTCCGTGCGCTTTTCGCTGTGGCAGGCAACCATCGCCGCCACCATACATATAAATATAAGTATATGCTTCATTGTGTGTCTTGATTTCTTCATCGCGTGCGTTTTTTGTTTTACAACCTACAAAGTTACGCTTATTTCGCCAAATTGCGCAATAATTTGTTGGTGATTAGTTAATAGTTAGTGGTCAGTGGATAGTGGTTAGCGACTTGTCCAAGAACTCCCATAACTTCTAGTTCTCCTATAACTCTTATAAAAATCGTCATGCCACACGCGCTAACAGCGCGTGAGTTGGCATCTACCATTGTTAAGCGTTTGGTGAATAGCAGTAGGGTAGTACATGCTCCTAATAACCTATCGGTCAATCTTTGTCGTCGTCACCGAACAACCACATCGCCGTCAGTATCTTTATCAAACCGGAATTGGAATTGCCGTCGCCATCATTCCTGTTTTCAATCATTCTGCGCAGAAAGAGATATTCAAAGAAGTTCATACCGGTGAAAGTTAATCGGAATTATATTTTTAGGCTTGTGGGTATTCAAAAAGAACAGCCACTTTTGTTTGAAGGCATCAATATCTTAATATCATTTCCAACCATATTTTTCCTTCATCTTATTAAGTACATCTTCGGCATCTACCATAATCCCTCTTTGAATAGCCTCTTCTCCTGTAAAATCTACATGTACAATTCTTTTGGGACCCTTGGATTCATTAATGGGCTGTTTTGCTATATATTCATTCATCTGTTCGTCTGTTAAATCGCCCATCATATCCGCATATTCTAATAACGGCAGGGCATTAATCCGCTCAATATCCAAACTGCCATCTTCTTTCAAAAACACCATAATCAATTCTATTTTATTCAATTATAAATATATGTCTTCTATGCAAATATACAATTTTTTCTCCAAAAAGTCTAGTATAATTTATGCCACAAGTCCAAAGTATATAATTCCGTAATTTAATGTTAGTTAATAATGTTTAATCTTTTAAGTAAGGGAACATACATTCCAAATCGATAGCAAGGAGACTTAACTCTCTTTTAAGGTTACGACCAAGAGGAGTATTGATGAATTCAGTAAGAGTAATATCCGAACGGAAAGCTTCAAGTTGTCGCCAAAATTCAAGAACATACTCTTTTTTAGGACTTTTACGAATGCTAGTATCCATAATTATCGGTTTTTGTCATAACTTTTAGAATAGGAATGAATAGTGTAGTGAGTTGTATCAACTGTTACCTTCGTACCGCTCAAACGGGTACTGACAGAACAGGAGGAAAGAAACCAAGAAGCAATAGCGCACACAAGTGCGAGGATTCCAACTGTAACATACTGTTTCTAGTTGTAACGGCTCAAAAATTCAAAAATTTTATCCATAGAATAACAAAATGTTAAATTATAAATGAAACGTAGTTAAAGGATAACTCATTGATTATCCGGTAGTAAGAGAGTAGCTCAAATACGTCAAAGAACGTAATTACATCATTTGGTGTAATATGTATATTATGTTTAATCTTGTTTGGTGGTTAATTGATAATGCGTTGTTATTGAGTCAAAACCGACGGTTGCATATCTTGATATAGATGAAACATTATTATATTGAAAATGATGAGTGAAATTACATTTGCTCAACGGGTCTTGGGATAATTTACGGGCAGATGCCCTGACAATAATTTTGAAAGAAAAAGAATATGATGAAAAACACATAATCAAACCGCGCACGCGGCAAGCACAACAAACATAAAATAACACCGCAAAGCCAGAGCAAGTGCAAGTGGCAGACACTCACCTTAAAATCTTGTCTGTTGCTACAAAATCTCGCTCGCTGCGCGGAGTGCTCGACAGCAAAATTACCATATCATATTAACCAATTATTGTACTGATTTACGCACAATTACCGCGCCTCGATGCGCATAATCCTTACAAAATGACCGTAATTTAACCCGCCGAGAATCGCGTGAAATTATTTCTTCGGGAGGTAGGAGGTAAATGTGCCGTTCTTGTAGGCTATAATGATGCGCTCGATGTCCGACGAGCCGCCGCAGTCGCCAATGCTCGGTTGCGTCGTCGGCGATGTTGTCGGAGTTTGCACAGATGTGGCGATGCCGTCTGGCGATTGCGTCTGCTTGGCATTGCTGGTTGTCGAGGCCAACGAATCGAACAGCGAGTTGCCGGTCGGCATCGGTTGTGCCGACGTCTTGCCGTTCTCGGTTGCCGGCACAGTGGCGGAGCCGGTAGTGTCGTTGTACATCTTGTCGGAATCGCCGAGCAACCAATATGGATTGATTTGCGGAAAGCGGTTCACAATTTTGCACACCAGTTCGTAACTCGGATTGTTGCGACCGCTGAGGATATGCGAAATTCCGGCTGGCTTTATTTCGAGAATCTCTGCCAGTCTGCTTGCCGACAAATTCTCATTTTGCATCAAAATACGCAGTTTATCCTTCATAATCCATATTTTTTACAAAGGTAAATACTATTTACAAAATAAACAAGTGAAATATAACATTTGTAAAATGTTAATAACTCGCACGATTGTTTACAAATGTTAATAGTTTATATACGGTAAAATTACCTGAATATAATCACTTAATTTCTATATTTAGATAATCGTGATTTTATTTCTGATTATCCGTATAATAGCATACGCAAAATATAAATATACACCACTATCTCTCAAAAGTCCGAAATGTACATTGTATTTCAGTAATTTAGTTTATATATAAATAGGTAGATTGCTGATATATAGTATATTAGTTTACAAATATTCAATACTTGAACGGGTTAGTTTCGTGTGTATTTGGATTTATGTTACCTCCTTATACAAGTGTAAATAAACCGATTATAAACACAGATATCAACAACTGTATATTTTACAAATGTAAATGCAAATGTAAAATAGCACCAAGCGCTATGTTTACAAATGTAAAAACGACTCTCGAAAATGTTAAAATTTCAATGATTTTCCCGCAACCAAATTCGTAATCGACAAAAATTCTGCGGATAGAATATACCCTATTACATTATGTTAAATAACTTAACGGCATACAAAATAAAAGACCTCTATACTATTCAGTATAAAGGTCTTGCGGAGTTGTTAACAACCACCCTGCTATCGCAGGCTTTTGGCTATTTCGGCGAACTCTTCCGGCGTAAATTTCATCTTTTCTTTGCGGAAATCTACGTCTTTTTCGCTATGCATAGGTATTAAATGTATGTGTGCGTGCGGAACTTCGAGCCCTAAAACGACCATTGCGACCTTTTTACAGCCTGTTACTGCCTTGATTTTGGTTGCTACCCTCTTGGCAAATACAACCATCTTCTGCAATGCCTCGTCGTCCATATCGAAGATGTAGTCCACCTCGTGCTTTGGTACAACTAGTGTATGCCCCTTTGTTAATGGGTTGATGTCGAGAAATGCAAAATTGTTGTCGTCCTCGGCAACCTTATAGCACGGTATTTCGCCTGCTATGATGCGTGAAAAAATTGAAGCCATAATCCTATATTTTTAATCGTAATCTTTGAATTTCGGAGCCAAAATCTCTGAATATATCACAGCCTCCCGCAGGTCGAAGTCTGTCGGCTCCGATTCGGGCGATTTCTTGGCAGTCTTCTTGCCGTTTGCCGGCGCACCGTGCTGCTTGGCATTTGCCTTGTGCGCGGCGTGCTTATCGCTTGCGTGTTGCTTGTTGACGGGTTTGGACTCGGTGGCGACCGATAATTCCGTGGTCAGAAACGGTGCAGGGGCGGCTGTGGTTGTTGTAGTGAATGTTTGTGGCATATCGGTGTGAAAAACCGTCGTAGGCTGATATTCAGGCTCGTATTCGCCAGCGTTGCCGCGCTCTGTCGGGCGCGAAGGTTACTGCTCCTGTCGGGCGAGTTCCTCTTCCGTAATCTCGTCGAACGACTTCGGCACGCTACCCTTTCGCTTATTGCCGTTTATGGCACTCTCGCCTATCTTTGCTATGATGCCGACCACAATCAGCATCGCAATGCCTATATCACCCAGCCAATCCATAATATCCCCGTTGTTTAATTTTCCTTGTTGTCCATCACGCGCTTGGCGGTTTCGATGCCTTTGACGTGGCGAAATTTGTCCATCAGCGCATTGAGCGAATCGGCGTCCTGCACATAGAGGCTGATGTTGCCCTCGAATATGCCGTCGTGGCTGCGTATGCAGACCTCGCGAATGTTGATGCTGAAATCGTCCGATACGATGTGCGATATGTCGAGCAACAGTCCCATGCGGTCGATTCCCCGCAATTCGATGGTCGAGAGATACGAGACTGCCTTGTGCTGCGACCATTTGATTTGGTCTTTGATTATGTTCTTGCCGAATTGTGCGGCCAAGCGATTCAACTCGTCGCAATTCGCCTTGTGCACAATGATTTTGCCAGTTGCCGTATCCTTAAATCCCACTACGCTGTCGCCGGGGAGCGGATTGCAGCAAGGTGCAATGACAAACTCGTCGCCGATGGTCGGATTCTTGCTCGGTGCTGCCGCATCGAGCGTATCGTCCGCCGCATCATCACTCTTCGTATCGCGCCACAATCGCCAGAATTTCAGAATTTTGCTCTTGGAACTCGATTTGAGCACCTTTTCCAGATTGTCGAGCGATATGATGCCGGCGCCGATTTTGCTGTAAAATTCGTCCTTATTGGTACAGCCGTATGCGGGCATCGCTTTGCGCAATACCCTGCCACTCAACTGAATATCGAATCTTGCCAACTGCTGCTCGAATATGGCTATGCCGCGCGCTATGTTGTTCTGCTGTTCGCGTTTGAGGAAGTTGGTTATGGCCTGTTTCGCCTTGGTGGTCGTAACTATATCCAGCCACTCCGCCTTCGGCTTGGCATTGTCCGCCGTTATGATTTCGATTTGGTCGCCCGAATTTATCTGCTTGGTTATCGGCTCTATTTTGTGATTGATTTTTGCACCGATTGCCTTGTTGCCTATCTTGGTGTGAATGTCGTAGGCGAAATCGAGCGCGGTCGCACCGAACGGCAATGTTCGCTGCTCGCCCTTTGGTGTAAATACCGTAATTTCAGATGTATATAGCGATAACTTAAAGTTGTCCAAGAACTCGACCGCGTTCTCGTTTGGGCTGTTCAGCGCGTCGCGAATCTTTTTGAGCCAACTGTCGAAGGCGTCGTCGTTCTGCGAGAGCGTCGCGTGCTTGTATTTCCAGTGGGCGGCGAAGCCTCGCTCGGCAAACTCCTCCAAGCGCTGGGTGCGTATTTGTACCTCCACCCACACGCCGTCGGG
>JBNMLI010000031.1:0-9881 GCA_050874765.1 Alistipes sp. | reverse complement strand
TGTTACGCCGCTGTCGCTCGGTATCGAGACTTTGGGCGGTGTGTTCACCAAACTCATCGAGTCGAACACGACCATTCCTACCCGCAAGAGCGAGGTATTCTCGACTGCGGTAGATAATCAGCCTTCGGTTGAGATTAACGTCTGCCAAGGTGAGCGTCCGTTGGCAAAGGACAACAAGAGCATCGGTCGCTTCCACTTGGACGGCATACCTGCCGCTCCGCGTGGCGTGCCGCAGATTGAGGTTACGTTCGATATCGATGCCAACGGTATCCTGAACGTATCGGCAAAGGATAAGGGTACGGGCAAGGAGCAGAAAATCCGTATCGAGGCTTCGAGCGGTCTGACCGAGCAGGAGATTCAGCGTATGCGCGATGAGGCAAAAGCCAACGAGGAGAAGGATAAGGCGGAGAAGGAGCGTATCGAGAAAATCAACGCTGCCGATTCGAATATCTTCGCTACCGAGAAGCAACTCAAAGAGTATGGCGACAAGATTCCTGCCGACAAGAAATCGGCTATCGAAGGCGCACTCGCCAAGTTGAAGGAGGCTCACAAGAATGCCGACATCGCGGCTATCGACGCTGCAATCGCAGAGTTGAACACCGCTTGGCAGGCAGCTTCGCAGGACATTTACTCGGCACAGCAGGCACAGGGCGCACAAGAGGCACAGGCAAATGCGGGTGCAGGCGCACAGAGCAACGCACAGTCGGGTAATGCCGGCAACGGCGGCTCGCAACCCGAGGACGTAGAGTTCGAAGAGGTTAAATAGTCCAGTAACGGATGGTACCAGATAATGGCGTGGCGTGCAGAGATGCACGCCACGCTTTTTTTGTTTGTGGCTGAAATTTAGGGGCGGTAAGTGCCACGGAATGAAAATTTTTATTATCTTTGCATGCTTTGTTGTATATGTATGTATGCACGGAGGAAGAAAATAGAAAACAAACAAAATAATATTAACGTAAAATTTTCTACAAATGCAAAGCAAAGGTGCAATCAAACTGCTTGCCATTCTGTTGGCGCTGGCTTGTATCTATCAGCTGTCGTTCTCGCTCAAAACGCGTAGCGTGGAGAAGGCGGCTGCGGAGTATGCCGCATCGTTCCCCGCAGAGGAGCAGGCTTCGATGGAGCAGTACTATCTGGACTCTGTCGAGAACAAGGTGGTTTACAATGTCGGAATCGCCAAATTTACTTACAAGCAGTGCAAGGAGAAGGAGGTAAACCTCGGTCTGGACTTGAAGGGCGGTATGAATGTCATGCTCGAAATTCAGGTGGAGGATGTGGTGAAATCGCTCGCGGGCGACAGCCAGCACGAGCCTGCGTTTATCGCTGCAATCGAGAGCGCGAACAAGGCTCTGCGCGAGGGTACGGGCGACTATATCGGCACGTTTGCCGAGGCTTACGAGAAGGAGTCGAACGGCGGACAGTTGGTCGATATCTTCATGAGCCCCGACCGTAAGGATATAAAGGCTGGTATGTCGAATGCCGAGGTCGTTAAGATTCTCAAATCGGAAACCGACGATGCGATTGCCGCTTCGTTCAACATCATTCGCAGCCGTATCGACCACTTCGGCGTAACGCAGCCGAACATTCAGCGTCTGCCAAACTCGAACCGCATCTTGGTCGAGTTGCCGGGCGTGAAGGAGCCGGAGCGTGTGCGCAAGCTCTTGCAGGGTACTGCATCGCTCGAATTCTGGACTACATACAACGGTGCCGACCTCGTGCCGTCGCTTATGAGTGCCGACCGTGCCGTAAAGAACGTATATGGCGAGGAGTTGAAAGCAGAAGCAGAGGCTGAAAAGGCAGAGGTTGCCGCCGAGGCTGAGAAACCTGCTTCGTCGCTGATTGAGGAGGTCGGCGAGCAGGAGGCTGCCATAGAGCAGGCTGCCGCTTTGGAGCGTTACTCGCGCGAGCGCAACCCGCTGTTGGCTCTGTTGAATCCCGACTATGCAGGTGGTGCGGTAATCGGTGCTGCAAATGGTGCCGACATCGCCACAATCAACAAATATCTGGCTCTGCCCGAGGTGCGCGACTGCTTCCCTTCGGACATAGCGTTCAAGTGGGCAATTAAGGGCGACCCGAATGCTGGTGGTCGTGTCTTCCTTTACACTATTAAGGTAGAGCGTCCCGACGGTAAGGCTCCGCTCGACGGCAGCGTGATTTCCGATGCCCGTGCGGCATACGCACAGCGCGGTGCAGAGGCAGAGGTTTCGATGTCGATGAACTCGAACGGTATCACCGAGTGGGCGCAGCTGACTGCCGACAATGTGGGCAAGTGCATCGCCATCGTGTTGGACGGTTATGTATATTCCGCACCTGTCGTTCGTCAGAAAATCGAGGGCGGTAACTCTTCGATTTCGGGTAACTTCACCATTCAGGAGGCACAGGACTTGGCAAACGTACTCAAATCGGGTAAGGTGCCTGCTCCTGCACGTATCATTCAGGATACGGTCGTAGGTCCTTCGCTCGGTCAGGAGTCCATCAACGCCGGTCTGATTTCGTTCGTCATCGCGTTTATCCTCGTGCTGCTCTATATGGGCTTGTTCTATAAGACGGCAGGTTGGTTGAGCGATATTGCATTGGTTACCAACGTATTCCTGCTGATGGGCTGCCTCGTGTCGTTCGGCGCGGTACTGACCCTGCCGGGTATTGCGGGTATCGTACTGACGATGGGTATGGCGGTCGATGCCAACGTGATTATCTATGAGCGTATCAAGGAGGAGTTGCGCGGCGGCAAGGGTCTCTCGTCGGCTATCAAGGACGGTTTCTCGAATGCCTACTCGGCAATTATCGACGGTAACCTCACGACCATTATCACTGGTATCGTGCTGTTCATCTTCGGCAACGGTCCTGTACAGGGCTTCGCTACGACACTCGTTATCGGTATCATCACCTCGCTCTTCTGCTCGATTTTCATCACTCGTCTGCTTATCGAGTGGGTTGTCGAGAAGTGGGGCAAAATCGGTTTCTCGCGCTCGTGGTCGGAGAATTGGTTGGCTAATATCCACTTCGATTTCATCGGCAAGCGCAAGTACTCCTATATCGCATCGGGTGCGGTTATCGTCGCTTCCATCATCTCGCTCTGCGTTCTCGGTCTGAACCGCGGTGTCGATTTCACGGGTGGTCGTACATACGTTATCCGCTTCGACAAGGAGGTTACTGCCGAGCAGGTGCGTGAGGCTTTGGACGGTGCTTTCGTAGGTGCCGATGCTGCCAACGCTTCGTTCGAGGTTAAGCAGTTCGGCAAGGAGAACCAGATGCGTATCGTAACGCAGTATAAGTATGCCGACACGTCGGAGGAGACTACCGCCGAGGTCGATGAGATTATCTACAACGCATTGAAGGGCTTGTACTCCTACGATATTACGCTCGACGGATTCAAGAATACGCAAACCGATATCAACGGTATCGTTTCCGCCGACAAAATCGGTCCTTCGATTGCGAAGGATATGACGATGGGCGCAATCTGGGCAGTGTTGTTCTCGCTCGTTGCAATCGGTCTGTACATAGCATTCCGCTTCAAGCGTTGGCAGTGGGCTTCGGGTGCAACGTTGGCTTTGGCTCACAACGCATTCGTGGTTATCGGTCTGTTCTCGATACTGTACAGCGTGATGCCGTTCAACCTCGAAGTGGACCAAGCGTTTATCGCCGCTATTCTGACGATTATCGGTTATTCGATTAACGATACGGTGGTTATCTTCGACCGTATCCGCGAGTATATCGGTCTTTATCCGAAACGTGCGTTGCGCGACAACATCAACAACGCAGTTTGCTCGACGCTCTCGCGTACGGTGAACACCTCGGGTACTACGCTCGTAACGTTGCTCGCCATCTTCATCTTCGGTGGCGAAACAATCCGCGGCTTCGTATTCGCATTGCTCATCGGTGTGATTGTCGGAACCTACTCTTCGGTATTTATCGCAACGCCGCTGGCTTACGATATGATTTCCAAGAAGGAGAAGAAGGGCGAGGAGTAATCGCCGTCAACAAAGTGTTATGTCGGGAGGATTTTCATAATCCTCCCGATTTTTTTGTTCTGTGGCGTGGTCGGGTGAGATGTGTTGCACCGTGCCGAAATGTGGGTTTTGACTTGATTTAACGGCTTATTCCGATGTACGGTTATACCTGTTTTGTTTTGTCGGCAAAGCCTTTTCTGCCCATAATAACAAAGCTGGAACCGTAAGGTTTCCGCTCTGTTATTATGTACAAATCGATTGTTTCGGGTTTGCTTTTCATGACAATGCGTTACCATGCCTTACGTTATGCCGCCATGAAAAATAGAGATTAGCAGAAACCTCTTTCTACGAACCTCTGAAATATCGCCGTAATGCGCAAATATATAGTCTGTTATCTTTTTGTCCAAGCGCCACTTTTGGCATCATTACCATTTGATTCCATTCCTTTCCATAATATCTTCCAATGATACCAAGTTGTATTTCTTGCAAAATTCTTCAACTGTCATATCATAATAAAGAATTTCATTATTTTCTTTGGATTCATTTGATTTATTCCACCGTTTTTCAAGTTCATCAATCTCTCCTATTGTATGACACCGCATAAATTCAATATAGAATTTACGTTCTTCCTCTGTCAATAGTTCTAATGATTTATCTTTCATCTCTATAATTACCTATAACTCTTACAAATATACAATTTTTCTTGGAAATATCAATAGTAATTCGGAATTAAGTAGTTTTTACGAGACAACACTTTTTACAGGTATTATTTATATAGGTTTTCTATTCGTTCTATAAGAGTTATGGCTTTGTCTAACCCGACGGATTCTATAATGAGTTTCATATTAGTCAGACCGCATATTACAACATCTGGAGATAGCAAATTCAATTATGTACTATTAATTGTTTTTGTATAGGTGGTATGCCTATCTGCCGCTTTTGGCAATCAGCGAGGCAACGGCTCGGTTGAATTCGTCCGCCGCAAGCAGTGATTCCAACGAAAGGTGCATACGGTAACGCCAATAGTGGTGCGGATTGGCAGGTACGTTTATGCGCTCGGCTGCGGCATCGGGAAGGCGCAACGAACCATCTATCGACAGCCAATCCTGCAACGGCAACACGGTGAGCATCGACGGCGATTGCAGATGGCGTGCGACGATATTGCGGCACACCTCGGGCGATGCCTCCTCGGGAGCCTCGCCCGCGAAGCCCATAACACTGTTATAGTAGCGTTGCGTCTTCTCGCGATTCTCGAGCCACCAAGCGCGTAGCGGCGTCATATCGTGTGTCGATGTCGTGCAGACCGACAAATAGGGATATGCCGACAATCGCGCAAACTCGACATCGCTTGATTTGGGCATACGCTCGATTTCGAGCGACAGAATCTGTTGGTGGCGCATCACATCGGGTACGCAATGCGGAATCATTCCCAAATCCTCGCCACAAGCGAGCATCGGGGTCGATGAGGTGAGCACAGACAACCGCCGTTGTGCCACATCGCGCCAAAAATCGTCGTGGCGGTGGTAGTAGAAGTCGTTGTGCAGACGCTCGAATGCCCGTTTCTGCTCATCTGTCAGGGCTGCAAATCGCTCCGTTGCGAATGGCGAGATACGCGGGTAGTAGCAGCCCGCCTTGTGGCGATACTCTATCCATAGAACATTGTCGGACGAGTAGTCGCGAGCCACATCGCGCTCGCGGTCGAAATCGAAGCCCGCATCGCGAATCTCCTGCTCGCTGTAAGGTAACGACGGATTGAATTCGCCGAGCAGTGCATTGACGGCATCGAGCGGAATCTCCCAGATGCGGAAGAAGCCCAATATGTGGTCGATGCGGTAGGCGTCGAAATACTCCGCCATTTTGCGAAAACGCGCACGCCACCAAGCATAATCGTCCTTCGCCATCGCGTCCCAATTATAGATGGGGAAGCCCCAATTTTGCCCCGTTGCCGAGAAGTCGTCGGGCGGAGCACCAGCCGATGAGTTCATAATAAATAGTTGCGGCTGCGTCCACGCATCGGCACTCGTGCGGCTTATGCCGATAGGCACATCGCCTTTCAGTACCACGCCCTTCGAGTGGACATAGTCGCGCACGGCACGCAGTTGCTTGTCGAGATGAAATTGCACGAAGCAGTAGAAGCCGACCTCGTCGCCATATTCTGCCACCACCTCGTCGCACTTTGCTTGGTCGAACGTGGCATATTTGCCCCACCGCGCGAATTCGGCTGTGCCGAACTTATCGCGCAATACCGAAAAGACGGCATACTGCGGCAACCACGCCTCGTTGCGTCGGGCAAATGCCTTATATTCGCGACCGGCGAGGCACTTTGTGCCGTACTCCTTGTAGAGCATACGCAGGCACTCGGTTTTGGCACTCATCACGCGCTCGTAATCGACCTGTGGCAGAGCGTTCAACTCCGCGCCGATACGGTCGAATCGCGCTTGCGCCGCCTTGTCGTGCAGTATGCCGACCTCCGCGAGGCGGATATAGAGCGGGTGCAGAGCAAATGTCGAGTTGGCGTTGTACGGATACGAATCGTGCCACGTCCCCGTCATCGTGGTATCGTTAATCGGCAGAATCTGAATCATTCGCTCGCCGCAACGTGCGCACCAGTCGGCGAGCAGTCGCAAGTCGGCAAATTCGCCGACACCGAAACTCTGCTCGGAGCGCAACGAGAATACCGGCACTGCAACACCTGCCCCACGCCACCGCACACTATCGCGCAGACGCAAACCTATGACCATACTCGTCGTACCGCACACGGGCAGGCGACGATTCGCGCCTTGCTCCCAGCGCACTGTCCTGCCGTCGGCATCGACGACTACGAATTTGTATTCGGCCTGACCCTCTATGGCATTGCCGTCTATCGCAACACACCAGCGCACGCCACCTATATGCACCATCGGGCGCAAGTGAGCCTCGCTCCATCTGCCGAGTTGAGCCGACGAGCCCGCTATGGCAAGGCGTTCGTCCGCTCGCAGCGTGGGGGCTTCTGCCTCTATATAGATTTCGTTGCTCTGCAACTGTCGCATACGCTCCGCCTTGTGAGCGAATACGACATCGGTGAACATCGACGTATAGAGGGCTCGGCACTCGGGCATATCGCGCCACGCATCGAAAATTACGACACTCTTGGCTGTCGTATCGAGGATTATATGGTGTGCTTCGCCCCATTCGCGACGCACGACCCGTTCGCCGACAAGCAGTTCAAACCGATAATCCAACTCTGCCGTATTGTCCGACACATCGAATTGCGCCAGCCACGAGCCTTCGGACGCGCAGTTCATCTCCACGGCGTTGCCGTCCGCCATACGCAGGCGCAGACGAGAGCCCCAAGTGGTAAAATACTCTGTATTTATTGCGATTTTCATTCCTGCAAATCCCTTTGTTTGTTTTAATACAAATATACGAAGAAAATCGGATAAAACGGGGTAATGTAGGTTGTTGAGATGCAGAATCGCAATGGATAGAACCTCAGTCTTTTGCCGAATGGCCGAAATGCAGGATTTCGAGGAGTAGAGCGAGGTTTTCGTTACTTATCCGTTGCCTTTTTCGGGTAGGGAAAGGGACTGTCAAAGGCTCATCTCCACCCTCCGAAAACGGTTCTGCACTTCGATGAACACCAGTTTCCTCCCGAAACTCCACGACAAAGATAGTCGTTTTATTCGGTGTTTCGCAAAAAAAACTGTTTCTGATGTGAGGGCATAGTATTTTATTCTATGTTCCGCTACGTTTTTCATCGCTTCAAATAACTCTATACCAACTAATTTTGTAAACAGTTAATAGAGTTATGAATCAAGAAGATGTAAAGGTTACGTTCTACTTAAAAAGGAGCGAAATGAATGCCGAGGGGCATTGTCCCGTCATGGGCCGTTTGACTGTTGGCTGTTCGGAAAGCGTGTTCAGCGCCAAGATGTTCGCACCGCTTTCGTTGTGGATGTCTGGTCGAGCCAAAGGCAAAAGCACCGAGGCCGTCGAAATCAATCGTCGGTTGGATGAGTTGCAGGCTTCGGCTATCAGTATCTATCGCGAGCAGTCTGCCGTTCGTGAACGGGTAACGGCCGAGGAGGTTAAATGCCTGCTGTTAGGTATGGCTTTCGGGCAGGAGACGCTGTTCGGTTACTTCCGTTCGTATATCGAACATTTCAAGAAACGGATAGGTTTAAATCGCACAGCCAAATCGGTACATGCCTATCTTGCGTCTGCGAACACGTTGAGCGGTTCTTATTGAAGCGGTTTCGGCTTTCGGATACTCCCTTCTCGGCTTTGGATCGGTTGTTTATCGACAAGTTCGACCTGTACCTGCGCACGGAACAACAGTTAGTTCCGAACACGATAGTTTTATATATGTCGCGCCTGTATACGTTAATCAATAAAGCCATCGCCGCAGGCATCATCTCCGCCAATCCGTTCGCAGGGTACGAACCTCCGCGTCTCGAACGCAAACGGTGCTACCTTACTTGTGAGGAGTTGCGGTGGCTGATGATTACACCGCTTTCTGTGCCGAGGCTCTACCTCGTTCGTGACTTGTTTTTATTCTCTTGCTATACTGGTATCAGCTACGGCGATATGTGCTGCTTGACTACTGCAAACTTTGAAACGGCAGATGACGGAATGACTTGGGCCAAAGCCACACGAGAGAAAACAGAAGTAAGTTTCGAAATACCGCTGCTCGACCTGCCATTTCATATCATCGACAAGTATCGCGATACAGCGCCTAACGGAAAGTTGCTCCCTATGTACTGGAACTCGGAGTTGAATATAGGATTGAAGCACCTTGCTGCCGCTTGCGGCATCGACCGTAAACAGACCTTTCATATCGCCAGCCATAAAACTCAAAAAAAGTCAATACGCAACAATGGAAGAAAACGACAAATCATTGTAATACACACGACAGCACAACTTCGGCGTTCTGATAGTTGTTGATGCTTATTTAAGACCGTCTATGCTTAAATGATGTAAAGCCTGTTTGTTATATCTCCTTTATATGCTGTTTGACCAATAAACTCAATTTTGGCATCATTAACCTGCTTTTGCTGTGCCGTTGCGACTATTAATTGACTAACCCAACGACCGAATAAGGTTGGCGGCGAGTTCTGGCATACCGATTGCCGAATTTGCCTTTATGTGCGTAACCTTATTGTGCAGGAACGCGAGATTCGGCTCGGCGGGGTCGACCAAATAGACGGGGACCTGCTCGTCGCGAACATAATTGACAAGCGAAGCGGCAGGATAGACCGCCAGAGATGTGCCGACGACGATGAGTATGTCTGCCGAGGCAACAATGCGCGCCGCCTTTTCAAACATAGGTACAGCCTCGCCGAAAAATACTATGTGCGGGCGCAACAGCGAGCCGTCGGGAGCGCGGTCGTCGAGATGTTGCTCCCAACCCTCAATCGGCACTATGAGGTCGGGGTTGGCGGTGCTGCGCAACTTTGTCAGCTCACCGTGCAGATGCGTTACGCGCGTCGAACCCGCACGTTCGTGCAGGTTGTCGATATTCTGCGTTACGACCTCCACATCGAAATACTTCTCCAACTCGGCTATGGCGCGATGCCCCGCGTTCGGCTCTTTGGCAAGCATCTCGCGCCGACGCTCGTTGTAGAAGCCGATTACTTTGGCACGGTCGCGTGCGAGAGCCTCGGGGGTGCAAACATCTTCGATGCGATAGTTCGCCCACAATCCGTCGGCACTGCGGTAGGTCGGAATGCCGCTGTCGGCACTCACGCCCGCCCCCGAAAATACAACAATCTTTTTCATCTTGTGCTACTTGTTTTTCTGCTCGAAATAGATGTCGAGCAACTCCTTGGCGGCAATGAACGAACTCAACTTCGCATCGAGTACGCGCTGTTCGACTTCTCCTATGCGCTTTTCGATTTCGGGATTGAGGTAGAAACTGCTCTTCAAAGCCTCGTTTATGCTCTCATACATCCA
>JBNMLI010000030.1:0-10055 GCA_050874765.1 Alistipes sp. | reverse complement strand
CTATGGACTCGATATCGTTGGTGTTCAGGTCGCTCATATCGCGCGTTACGCCATCGACAATCACGATAGGGTCGTTGCCCAGATTGACCGACGAACCGCCTCGAATCAAAAAGCGCGGAGCCTCGCCCGATACGGTATTGTTGCTTGCCACGCGCAAACCCGACACCTTACCCTTCAACGCCTCGCCGACCGATGCAACAGGGGCATCGAACAGGGCCGAGCCGTCGATTTTCGAGATTGCGGTAGTCAGCGTGCGGCGCGACTGCGTGCCATAACCGACAACGACCACCTCGTCCATCGAGGTTGCCGCCTCTTTCATCGCCACGTTTATCACGGCGCGGTTGCCGACCGCCTCCTTATGCTCGGCATAGCCGAGGTAGGAGAACACCAGCATATCGCCCGTGCGCGCGTCCAACGAATATGCGCCGTCGATGTTGGTCGTCGTACCCGTCGTCGTGCCGTCCACCCATACGGTAACGCCCACCAGCGGCTGCCCCGCGGCGTCCTTCACCGTACCGCTTACCTTGACGGTGCGAGCCGACAAGGTCGGTTTCTGTTGTTTCGTGTTTTTCGTTACCAGAATGATGTTGTTACCGCTGACGGTACAATTCACATTCTGTCCGGCAAAGATTTTCGCCACAACGCTCTGCAACTCTTCATCGACGACGTCGATGGATACGGGAGCCTCCATATTCACATCGTTCGCCTTGACCGAAATCGAGTAGCCTTGCTGACGCAGAGCCAGCACGGCAGACTGAACGGTTGCATTCTGCAATTTCAGACTGACCTTCTGCGCCAACGCCTGCGACGAAAAGACCGTCATCGCACACATCGCAACACAAAGCAACAACGCCCTGCGCCCGATGCGGGAAAGTAGAGATTTTTTCATAAAGGTTTAGTTTTTAGTTAGTGTATATTAGTTGTCTTGACCGACCGACGCCCTGCCACGCGGGCATTGCGCACAGTCCGTGTTGTTTCTATCTTTTTCTGTACAGGTGAATCGCACCGTCGGCTGTGCGGCGACACATATTGCCGTTCGTCTGCAAAGCCGACAGGACATCGTCGAGCGACGTGCCGGCGGCAAATACCGACCAGTAGCGTTCGTCCGCCAGCGATTGGTTGTCGATTACGATTTTACGATTGAATATGCGCTCCAACTGCGCCGTGATGTCCGACAGGCGGGCATTTATAAATGTCAGATTATCGCCGCCCAATCCGTGATTGAATGTCCCGTCGGGGAAGCGGACGGTCGATATTTCGCCCGTGCGCTTGTCGAGTTTCGCCAGAAAGCCCGGCGACATACGCAACATACGATTCTCCGCCAAATTCTTGGTCTGCATATCTATCGACCCCGACACCAGAGCCACCTCGACCTCGCTGTCGCCCGTATAGGCACGCACGTTGAACGAGGTGCCGTGGACGGTTATATCGACATCGTCGGCACTGACCACAAACTTGCGCTTCGCATCTTTTGCAATATCGGCATAAGCCTCACCCGACAGAAATATGCGACGCTCGTTGCCCGTGAATTGCGCAGGATAGATAAGGCGACTGCCCGAGTTGAGCATAATCTGCGAGCCGTCCGCGAGCGTGATGTTGCGCACTTGCCCGTAGGGAGCATAGACCTCCTCCCACTGCGTAGGCTCCACCAACACCGACGACAGCACGGCGTATGTAACCGCTGCCGCCATAATCGGCAAGGCAATCACCGCCGCGAATCGCGCCACACGCGCAAAGAGCGTTCTGCGCTTTGCCGCGCCGAAATTGCGACGACCGATTCGCTCCTTGGTCGAGGCGTACGCCTGCTCGATTTTCTCCTTGCCGAGCGCGACGCCCTCCATCTCATTCCAATAGTCGTGCAACGCCTCCTGCTTTGCCTCTTTGTCGGTCGGTGCGTCGAACCACTCCGCGAACTCCGCACCCACGCTGTCGGGGTAGTTGCGACCCATATACGCATCGATTATTTTCTTTACTCTTGACATAGTGTTGTGTTTTTCTATATATAAAACACGCAACTACCGCTTTACACCCAATCACCCCGTCGAAAAAGCAAAAATAAATTTGCACACCAGAAAATATCCGGTAATTATCTTCGGACAGACATCTGACAGCCACGCATAATACAGATTTGTTTTGTCGATATTTCAACACGCTAAATCACTATATATCAATACATTACGTCGCAAAATCCGATTTGCGACTTCATCTTTTTCGGTTTAATTTCACCCCGCAAAACAATAAAAACCATTATGCACAGAGTAAAATTTTTCACCATTATCTATTGCTCTTTGGGCGCGTTATTCGGCGGTTGCACATCGGATTTCGACAACAACACACAGGCGATAAGTCCGACTACGCACGACGCCGCATTGAGCGTCAAAGATGCCCAAGAGATTTACAACAACTACCTGAAAGGCCAATCGACCCGTGGCGACGATGAGGGCAACGCCTTCTTTGAAAGCGAATCGGCAACGCCGCTTTGGGAGTCTGCCAAAGCGTCCCGAATGTACGATATGTCGGCTGTCGATATCGATTTTTGCGACACGCACAAATATATGTGTATCCACTACCCGAGCGATGGCGACGCGGTTTGCGTGAACACGGTTTCAAAGATATTGGCAATAAAATCATCGACCTACGACGAAACCACTCTTTGTTTGCGACTGCTTATTCCCGACGCATACGACACCGATTTATCGGACAATGCCGCATTCGACTTCGTGTCAAGGGGCAATTTTAGCGGTGTGGAGTACATCTCTGACCTTGACGATGGCGCACCGATAGCGGCAGCACGCTTCCGCAACGGAGTTGCCGAAGATTATGTCTTTATGGGCGACACCGACCTATCCCCATCGGAGCGGCTCGAAAAACTATACTCGATTCTCGACGGCATCGCAATTTGCCGTATCGAGCCGACTTCGAGATTGAAAAACGATGAGTGGAACTACGGCAAACCGGGAGAAAAATTTTTAGACCACAAGGGGAATGCCTATGTCTATATCGACACCAACGGGGACGGTAAAGCCGATGCCATAACACAGCGTTTCGATTTTATTGGCAGCAGCATTATACGGCGCGGTGGCGGTGGCGGCAACTCCTACTCCGACAAAGGCAATATCGGCAAAAACAATTCACAAAACGCAGGCACGGGCAGCAAAGCCGACAACCGCGGCAAAGACAAAGACAACAACAAAATAGGGACAATCATCAATAGAGGCAAAGGTGGTGGCACAATACGGGGGAATAAAGGCATTTCCGACTCCTCCTATTTTGCCCGCGGCGAAGACGGCGCACTAACTCCGGAACAGCATATTAAGAATTTTGCAAGAAGGCACGCAGACCCGTTCAGGTTTATAAGTTTGAACGAAAAACACAGAATTCCTAAACCGACCAAACCAAAATCGGACCCCAAAAATTGCATTGGCGACCCATTGATAAATATGGAGATTTTAGGCTCGAAAAACAACGGCATAAAAGGCGGCAGATTTGGGAAAGCACGGGGAACAGGCAACAATCACAATGGTTGCGACTTTAAGGCAAAAGTAGGGACACCCGTCTTTGCCATGTTCGACGGGACAATAACCTATATTGTCAATGAGTTTGACGGTACTTTAAGCTATGAAAAGTATTCAAAAAGATATGGTGATAATAAGCGTTACACAGCAGCAGGAAACAGAATATGGTTGGAGTGCAAACTCGACAATGGCGAAACAATCAGAATAAAGTATTTTCATTTAGATAAAATTTGCGTACCCAAAGGTGAGATAAAATCGGGAATGCAAATCGGCACAACGGGGCAAACAGGCAGCGCATGCTCTTCGGCTTCTGCCGGCCCGCATTTACATGTCGAGGTCTGGGTCAAAAAGGGCAACGGCTGGACAGTTGTAAACCCCGAGCCTTATTTTTATTCAAAATTCGATAGTAACGGTAAAAAATTATAAATTATGAAAACAAAATCACTTATAGTATTATCTATTGCCGTAATTACGTTCTGCAACGTAGCATCGGCACAACACGCCACAAAGACAGACGGTGCATATATAAACGGCTTAAAAGTCGGCGATAAATATACAAAAGCTCAACTAATTAATGTTCTTGGGGAACCGCAGAAAATAGAAAAGGGTACGATATTGAATGATTTTTATATTCTGCATTATGGTACTGATTCATTTTTCTGGGTAAATGGAGAATTCTATGGGGGTGAATTGAAATCCGACAAATATAGTTTTTGTGGAACAGTAAAAGTCGGAGATTCAATAGCTGTTATCGACAAGTTATTTGGGATTTCTGCACGATATACCGATAAAGATAAACCATCTGACGGGTATATCTTATGGCAACCGAACTATCCCGACAAATATGAATGGGAATGGCTCCAAGTTCAGTTCGACTATGACAAAAACGGTAAGATAGTGCGCATTTCAGCAATTATACCTATTTTTATTTAGCGCAACCGCTAAATGGCTACAAAAACCACAAAAGGGGCGAGGGAATGTTTCCCTCGCCCTTTGTAGTTGGCAACGCCGCGGGTTGCCCGCTATTGCATTGCAGCGTTGTTATTCGTACTTAACCACGCAAGCCTTATGCACGTTCTTGCCTTTGCTGTTCTTGCCGTAAGCCGAGAAGGCGATATAGACCTTGCCGTCGCGAACCCTTACGCCCTGAATATCGGCATAGCCCGTATCGGTAAGACCGAGAGTTTTCAGAATATAGCTGTCGCCGATAACCGAGATGCGACGACGCGGCAGAACGACATTGCCCGAGTGGTCGAACACGGTAATATATGCTGCCGACGGACCATCTGCCAATTTACCCTTATTATGGTTACCCTCAACGAAATAGACGTAATCCTTATCGGCATCGAAACCTCTGAACGAATAGGAGTTGATATCCTTTGCCTTGTTGGCATTCTCCTTTTCGGGCTTGTTGATGGTGAAGTTGGCTTTCGGGTCGAGCGACTCCAAATCCTTGATATTCTCCTTACGGACAACAGTTTCCTGCTCTTCGCCGACATTCTCGCCTTTCCAGACGGTCTTTATTTTGATGTCGGTGTTAGGCAACTCGCGCGCCTCTTTGAGCGAATAGATATTTACGGTAACGTTGCCACGGCTCGAAGTTGCTACACCCAAAACATCATCTGCCACATGCACAGCAGGATAGCAGTAGATTGCGCCACCCATATAATAGGTTTCGCCGGCATAGCCCTCGTTCAACTCCTCGCCTGCCTTGTACGGGATACGCGAGATGGTGCGGGTACGCAGATAGGAGTCTTTCCACTTGGTACCGTTGGTACCAACCCACACATAATCACCGTCTTCGGCATGCTCTACAGCCAGTCCCGTGCCGTTACCGAAATAGCGCAGCGTCATCTTTTGCTTGCCGCGACCCGTACCCTTGACGATATACATCTCGTGGACTTTGGTCAAACCCGGCTGCTTCTTGCCGATATTGCCCGGTTGCGAGAACCAGAACGTGCCATCTTCCGTAATATCAAAGCCTTGCAGTGCTCGGTGCGCCGTCGCAAGCGTCGCGCCTTTGACTACAAACTGTGCCTCTTTGACAGGTTTTGACACAGATTGCACGGCTTTGAGGCGCGGGTCGGTGATTTTTTCTTTCTTTTTTGCGATTGCCTCCGAAGGCACGCAGAGCAGTGCCAACGCGCTCACAATGAGCAAGTTCTTGGCAGCAGAAAACATTGTGTTCATATTAAATATGGTTTTATTGGTTTGTTTTCGTATAGTTTTGCTACTACAAATATATATCTTTTTCTTGCGTTTCGTTGTCTTTCGGAGTTTTTTTCTTTCGTTTTGTTTCCTTTTCTTTCCTATCTGCAACGATAACGAAAAAATCGGGGCGCGCAAAAGCGATTTGCAAGCCCCGATTAGGAAATTCCGAATGAGTACTACTCTTCGTCGGTATCGGTATCGACCTCCGCCATATTGTGGTAAACGTTCACCACGTCGTCGTCCTCCTCCAACTTCTCGACGAGTTTCTCGACAGACTCGCGACCCTCGGCATCGAGCTCTTTGGTATCGGTCGGTATGCGGACGGATTCGCCCGATACGATTTCGAACGAATGGTCGTCCAACCACTTTTGGATTGCACCGAATGCCTCGTAAGGAGCATAGACGGTGATGCCGTCCTCCTCGTTGTAGAACTCGTCCACGCCGAGGTCAATCATCTCCAACTCCAACTCCTCGGGGTCGGCACCCGCAGCCTTGAATTTGAATACGCACTTGTGGTCGAACATAAATGCCACGCTGCCCGAGTTGCCGAGCGTGCCGCCGCACTTGTTGAAATACATACGCACGTTAGCCACCGTACGGTTGGTGTTGTCGGTAGCGGTTTCGACCAAGAATGCGATGCCGTGAGGGCCGTATCCTTCGTAAACTACCTCCTTGTAATCGGCTGCGTCCTTCTCGGTCGCACGCTTGATGGCACGCTCGACATTCTCCTTCGGCATATTCTCCGCCTTGGCGTTCTGGATAAGGATACGCAGACGGGTGTTGCCCGACGGGTCGGAACCGCCCGCCTTGACGGCGATTTCAATTTCCTTGCCTATTTTGGTAAATGTACGCGCCATGTGGCCCCAGCGTTTGAGCTTACGCGCCTTACGGTATTCAAATGCTCTTCCCATATTATTGTATTATTTTGTTATTTTGCGATTTTGCGGTGCAAAATTAGCAAATTATTCGCACAGACCACAATATATTTCAAATTTTATTACTTTTGTCCGAAATTTTACGAAACTATGGAGAAAGAGATAGAACTTGCGTTGGAGGTGTTGCGCAAAGGCGGACTGATACTCTACCCTACCGACACCGTGTGGGGCATCGGTTGCGATGCGACAAATGCCGACGCCGTGGAGCGCATCTACACGCTCAAACGCAGCGAGAACAAGCACTCGATGCTCGTGTTGTGCGAGTCGACGGATATGGTGGTGCGCTATGTGAACAAGGCCCCGGGCATTGCATTCGAGGTGATGGAGATGGCGACCAAGCCGCTGACGCTCATTCTGCCCGGTGCGGGCGGTGTGGCCGCGAATCTGATTCCCGACACGGGTACACTCGGCGTGCGCGTTCCCGACCACGAATTTTGCCGAAAGTTGTTGCACAAGTTCGGCCGTCCGATAGTTTCGACCTCCGCCAACATCTCGGGCGAGCCTACGCCGAAGAATCTTGCCGAGGTGGCACGGGAGATTATCGACGGGGTCGATTTCGTGGTGAATCCGCGTTTTCAGGGCAAGCCTACGGGCAAGGCAAGTTCAATCATAGCCTTCGGCGAAGGCGGCGAGGTGAAGATAATCCGTGAATAGGCGATGGCAAGAGTGATTACAACACCCATACAGAAGCGTTTTTCGGACGCAGATATGTTCCGCCACATAAACAACGCCGTGCAACAGAGCTATTTCGACCTCGGCAAAATAGAATATATGCACGCCGTACTCGGACTCGACGAGGCGTTCGACCGAGTATCGTTCATCACGGTGGCAAACACCAACAACTTCTACCGACAAATTCGCCAAGAGACGGAGATTGAGGTGCGCACATCGACGCGCAAGGTCGGCACGAAGAGCATCGTATTGTTCCAGCAAATTGTATGTACGACCGACGGCGAGGTGATGAGCGACAGTCTGACGACGATGGTGGCATTCGATTGCAAGGCACAGCAGTCGGTAGCCGTCGGCGATGCTTGGCGCGAGAAGTTGCTCGGCGATTAGCGATTATTTTAGAGGGGGAGCAGATTATCGGCAGGCACAACAGCCGTCGAGCGACCCCAGAAAAAAAACAGCGGTTGCAGAGCCTCGTGGCTTTGCAACCGCTGAAATTATATCGGCACGCCGTTACTGTGCTGCGTGCGTCGCTCCGTACTTTGCGTTCCACTCGACCGCACGGTCGTAGTCGGCATCGGTGAAGGTGTAGGTGCAAACAGTATGTGTTTCGTGTTTCCCTGTTTTTCTTCGCGTTATAGAGTTTTCGTCGCATATACTGTGTTCGATTGCTATTTCTCCTTCTCTGGTAGGATAATGCACAACTTCAAGGGTGTTGTCAAACGTAACATTGCAAGCATAACCGGTAAACTCACCTAGGTCATATGTATTATTATATCTGATACGACACTCTCGATTGCTTTGAATAGTAGTATCAAGCAATGTCGGATACCACACATCGCCAATATAGGAATTGCCTTTTACCGAAATAGCATGAGAACTATCATTTTTAACAACAAAATCTGTTGAATAACAATACTCAATTTCAGTAGCACAGTTACAAAAGCACACTACGGCAAGCAAAGCAATGACTATTTTTTGCACAAAACTATTCATAATACACAAAAAGTTTATTTATATTATGTTCGGTTATTCCAAATAATTCTATTGTCGCATCGGCACTATTTTAGTAAGACCGCAATCATATATTATTAAAATTTTAAGGTTAGGCTGGCATCTTTTTGCAAATATAAAATAAAGTTTTCGAATTTGCAACTTTTAGGATAGAAAAAGCGCAAAAAATATCTTCACAGAATATCGAAAGGTGGGGGCTTTGGGGACAAGATGCACAGAACGGGCGGAGCAAGTGTTGTCCGCCCGCTTGTGTTTCGCGTGTGTTTGCAGAGAATTATTCGGCGATGCGCTTGCGCAGTCCGCGCTCGGCGGCAAGGCGTTCGAGCATCGCATGGGCGGCGGCGTAGTCGTTGGGAATTTCGCCGTCGAGAATGGCGTTTTTGATGATTTCCTTTATCTCGCCAATGATGTTGCAGGGTGCGATGTCGTACTCGCGCATAATCGTGTCGCCCGTAATAGGCGGTTGGAAATTGCGCACGCGGTCGCGCTCCTCCAAATCCTTCATCTTGCGGCGCACCAGCTCGAAATTGGCAAGGTAACGCTTAACCTTGGCATCGATGCCCGAGGTGATGTCCGCCTCGCAGAGGGTCATCAGCGACTCGACATCGTCGCCTGCCTCGAAGAGCAGTCGGCGGACAGCCGAGTCGGTAACCATATCCTCGGAGAGGATTATCGGGCGCAGGTGGAGGAAGACCAGTTTCTGCACAAACTTCATGTGTTCGTTCATCGGCAGTTTCAGACGGCGGAAAATTGCCGGCACCATCTTCGAGCCGAGTACCTCGTGGCCATGGAACGACCAGCCCGTTTTGGGGTCGTAGGATTTGGTCTGCGGTTTGGCGATGTCGTGCATCACGGCAGCCCAGCGCAACCATAAATCGTCGCTGCGGCGGGCTACGTTGTCGAGCACTTTCAGCGTATGGCGGAAATTGTCCTTATGGGCATGGCTGCCGCGTCGCTCGACACCGCAGAGGTTGTGCATCTCGGGGAATATAAGTTCGAGCAGTCCCGTCAGTTCGAGTAAATCGAAGCCGATGGACGGCACGGGCGAAGCGACGATTTTGTTGAGTTCGGTGATGATGCGCTCCTGCGACACTATGCGTATGCGCTCGCGGTTGCGTTTGATGGCATCGAAGGTGTCGGGCGCAAGGTCGAAGCCCAGTTGCGAGGCGAAGCGTATGCCGCGCATCATACGCAACGGGTCGTCGGAGAATGTTATGTCGGGGTCGCACGGGGTGCGGATTATGCAGTCGTCCAAGTCGTACATACCATCGAACGGGTCCACGAGTTCGCCGAAGGTTGCCGCGTTGAGCGACCACGCCATGGCGTTGATGGTGAAGTCGCGCCGACGCTGGTCGTCCTCGATGGTGCCGTCCTCGACATGGGGTTTGCGCGAATCTGGCGAATAGGACTCCTTGCGTGCGCCGACGAACTCGACCTCCGCACCGTCTGCCCGCAACATAGCCGTGCCGAAGGTTTTGAAGACCGACACCTTCGTGTGCAGTTCGCGCCCGAGAGCCTCGGCAATCTCGATACCGCTACCCACGACGACAACGTCGATGTCGGTACACTTGCGGTGGAGGTAGTAGTCGCGCACATAGCCGCCGATGACGAACGCCTGCACGCCACGCTCGTCGGCAAGGCGCGAAATGCGTTTGAAGATAGGCAGAGAGAGTGGTTGGAAAGCCATACGCGACGGTCTATTCGGTTATGT
>JBNMLI010000029.1:0-10101 GCA_050874765.1 Alistipes sp. | reverse complement strand
GACCCTTATTATCGATAAAGGTTGCACCGTTTCGACAAACAGCACAGCCCAGACAATTATGGTATCGAAAGGCAGTAACCTCACCATTAAGGGCGAAGGCAAACTTGTCGGACCGACCAACGATAATATAATGAGTTATCCTATTTTGGTTGGGCAAAACGGCACGTTGAACATCGACGGTAACCTAACCATCGAAAGCGGCAATACCGAAAGCAACACCAAAGGACACCCCTGCATCCGAATCTTATATGGCACCGTTAATATATATGGCGGATATTTCCATGCAAAGTCCGATGCTGACGGAGGATACAACTCTTGTATTCTTTTGGGCGCAAATAACTATGCCAACTCAAAGAGTGCAGCATGCAATATATATGGCGGTGTATTCGACAACGAGAAAGGCACGATGTGCATCAACATCGATGGCACTTATGGCAGATACAACCATGTAACGATATATGGCGGAACATTTGTCGGCTACAACCCCGCTACCGGCGACAGTGGCGCAGGCATTGCGACATTCGTTGCCGACGAGCACGAATCGGTCGAGGTTACTTACAAAGGCAAACAGGCTTGGGAAGTGCGCAAAAAAACAACGACAACACCAACGACCGGCGAATAAGTTGAGCATTTTAATAACAAAAACAGCCACGGGCGCAAAACCCGTGGCTGTTTGTTTTTAGACGGCGGCATCTAATAGCAGAATCGCTCGACGAGGGGCAGGAGCAGGGCGGTGGCGATGCCCATCAGAGCCATCGCAAGGCCCGACATTGCGCCCTCGACAACGCCGAGTTCGATGGCGCGAGCCGTGCCGATGCCGTGGGCTGCCGAGCCGAGGGCGAAGCCCTTTGCCATTTTGTCGCGAACGCCGCAGTGCGAGAGTATCCAATCGCCACAAATACTGCCGAATACGCCGACACAGAAGACCACGACCGAGGTGATTGCCACAACTCCGCCCAACGGCTCGACGACCGAAACGGCGATAGGAACGGTAACCGATTTGGGGGCGATGGAGGTAACGATTGCGCGCTCCGCGCCGAAGGCTATGGCGATGTAGATGACGCTGAACACGCCGACCAAGCAGCCGACGAGGGTCGAAACTGCCACGGGCATTATGCGTCCGCGCATCTTATCAGCCTGTTCGTAGAGCAGGTAGCCGAGCGACACTACCGACATACCGAGTGCGAAATCGAGTATGCCCGTGGCATCGCGGTAGGCTTGGTAGTCGATGCCGCAGAGGCGCAACAGCCCGATGATTGCGACAAAGGTCAGCAGCGTCGGGTGGAGCAACATTATTTTCGTGCGACGGAACACAGAGGTGCCGAGGCAATAGATGGCTACGGTAAGCGTAAGCCAAAGCAGGTCGGAGTGCAGGAGCGACTGAATCATTTGCGTGCGCGACGGTTTAAGAGTTGGAACGTGTGTCCGACGGCAATCAGCACGGCGATGGTGCTGACGATGCTGCCGACGACTATCGCCCATACGTTGTCGAGAATCGAGTTGTAGGAAATCATCAGTCCGACACCGAACGGCACAAAATAGAGCGACATAGTGCCGAGCAGGAATCGGGCGACGGGGCGCACCGCCTCGGCGTCGAACAGGCGGAAGCGCAGTGCGACAAAGAGCAATATCATACCGATTATGTTGCCCGAGATGTAGTTGTCGATGCAGAGGCTCACGGCGTTACCCGCCGTCCAGCAGAGCAAAATATAGAATAGTCCCTTCATACGTTATTGTTTCGAGCGGCAAATATAATATAATAAGTATTAAGTGGAGTAATTTTCTACATCGGCAAGCACTTTTTCGCACAAGAATCGACATCGGCAGATTGCCTCGCACGCAGATTTTGTGTACCTTTGCGCAGTAAAAAAACGCACTTTTATGGGAAGCAAGACAACATACCCTTACCGAATAGAGCCCGAATCGGTCGATTTCACGCTGCGTGCGCGAATCGATGCGCTCGGCAGTCAGATACTCAACGTAGCCGGCACCGATGCACAGAGTAAAGGTTTCGGCGTCGATGTACTCTCGAAGAACAACCGTTCGTGGGTACTCTCGCGTATGGCAATCGAAATCGACAGCCGTCCCGAGCAATACACCGACACCGCCATAAGCACTTGGGTGAACGAGAACAGTCGCGTGCTATCGACCCGTAATTTCGAGGTTGCCGACAGCGACGGACATATCTTCTGTCGCGCCGTATCGCAGTGGTGTCTGATAGATTTCGCACGACGCGTACCCGTTGCGCTCTCCGAGATTATGGACCTCTGCAACCCGTACATCTGCGACGCGCCTTCGCCATGTGCCGCCCCGCGCAAGGTATTGGGCATCGAAGCACAGACCACGACCACACACCGCGTGGCATACAGCGACATCGATTTCAACGGGCACGTCAATACCATGCGCTACATCGTGATGATGATTGATATGTTGCCTATCGAGTTGCTCGAATCGAATCGCCCGTTGCGCCTCGACATACACTTTATGCACGAGTGCCGACTGGGGCAGACGCTCACCGTAGGTTATGAGCAACGCGAGCAGACATCGCTGTTCGAAATCACGAACAACGAAGACACGGTGGCTTGCCGCGCAGCCATAGAGTGGCGATAGGCGACGAAGCGACGACTGTTGCGGATTTTTTGTATCTTTGTGCAGGTTTAACAGCCTGCGCAAAAAGATGAAAATAGTAATTTTAGGACCTGCACACCCATATCGGGGCGGTTTGGCTTCGATTATGGAGACTATGGCTCGCGAGTATATGCGGCGTGGCGACGAGGTGCGCATCTACACATTCTCGCTCCAATATCCCGCGTTGCTCTTCCCCGGCAAGAGTCAAACCGTCGATACGCCTGCACCGCAGGATTTGCACATCGAGCGGGTGATGAACACCTGCAACCCCCTGAACTGGATAAAATTGGGCTTGCGACTGCGTCGCGAAAGACCCGATATGATAGTGATGAAGTATTGGACGCCGTTTATGGCACCGTGCTTCGGCACCATCTGTCGCATTGCACGCACCAACCGCCACACGAAGGTAGTCTGCCAAATCGACAATGTCGAGCCTCACGAGCATCATCTGACCGACCGACCGTTCAATCGCTACTACATAGGCGCGGTAGATGGGTTTGTATATATGTCCGAACAGGTCGGGAGCGAATTGCGCCGCTACACCTCTGCACCCACACTCTTTTCGCCTCACCCGATGTTCGAGAATTTCGGACAACGCATCGACCGCACCGAGGCGTGTCGCCATCTGCGCATCGATGCCAACGAAAATTACCTGCTCTTTTTCGGGCTGATTAGGGCATACAAAGGGCTTGATATTTTGTTAGATGCGTGGAGTCGTGTACGGCGCGACGGGTTGCGATTGATTGTCGCAGGCGAGTTCTACGACGACCGCGAAAAATACGAACAGGCACTGCACGCGCTCGGGGGCAGTGTGATTTTGCACGACCGTTTCATTCCCGACGACGAGGTGCGCTACTACTTTTCGGCTGCCGATGCCGTGGTACTACCCTATCGCAGTGCCACACAGAGCGGTGTAACGCAGATTGCCTACAACTTCTGCACGCCGATGATTGTTACCGATGTGGGTGGCTTGGCGGAGATTGTACCCGACGACAAGGTGGGCTACGTCTGCGAGCCGACTGCCGAAGGCGTTGCGCATGCCATAGAGGAGTTGTACGAAGGCGACAATCTCGCCCGCTTTGCCGAAAATATCGTGCAGGAACGCCGCCGCTTCTCTTGGCGCGCCATGTGCGACAAACTGCTCGAAGCCTACTCCGCAACAAAGTAAAAAACGGACGGGCATCGCACGGAAAGTGTGATGCCCGTTTGGTATTCGCAACATTCGACTACCCTACTGCTTATACATATAGCCTACGCCCTTGATTGTAGCGATGCGCTCGTCGCCGAGTTTACGGCGCAAGCGGCGGATATGGACATCGAGCGTCCGCTCGCCGACAACGATTGCGTCGCCCCACACCGACCGATAAATCTCCTCACGCGTGAACAGGCGGTCGGGTTGCGAGCGCAGTAACTGCAATATCTCGAACTCCTTGCGCGGTAACACCTCCTCGCCGTGCTCGGTAACTATCGCGTGGCGTGCCTCGTCAATCCGCACATCGCCGCCCGCGGGCTTGGTGCGCTCGTCGAGCCGCTTCATAATCGCCGCCACACGACTGCACAGCACACGCATACGCACGGGTTTGGTGATATAGTCGTCTGCCCCGGCGCGGTAGCTGTTCACCTGATTCTCCTCCTCATCGACAGCCGACAGGAACACAATCATCGTATCTTTCAGCGCAGGGTGGCGACGGATTGCCTCGCAGGTTTGTCTGCCGTCCATCACGGGCATCATCGAATCGAGCAGTATCAGATGCGGACGCACGCGCTCCGCCACTTCGAGTGCAGCCGCACCATTTTCGGCAGTATAGACCTCGTAGCCTTCGCGCGAAAGGTTGTAACTTACAAATTCGAGAATATCGCGCTCGTCATCGACCACGAGGATTCGTTTGCCCATAGTGTGCAGTGTAGTAGTGAGTTATGTTATAAGATTCTGTGCCGTTAGAACTCCACCGCAGGTACGGCAGATGCACCCTCCGCAGCGGCGAAGAACTCCTTCTGCGCAAAGCCGAACATACCCGCGATAAGGTTGTCAGGGAATTTTATCACCTTGACATTGAACGCCTTGACTGCGTCGTTATACTCCTTGCGAGCCACAGCGATGCGGTTTTCGGTGCCTTCGAGTTGCGCCTGCAATTCGAGGAAATTTTGGTTGGCTTTCAGGTCGGGATAGTTCTCGGAGATGGCGATAAGCCGACCGAGAGCCTGCGTTACACCGTTCTGCGCCGACGCATATTGCCTGAACTGCTCTGCCGTCATATTCGAGGCATCGACATTGACTGCCGTTGCTGCCGTGCGAGCCGCCACAACGCCATCGAGCGTCTGCTGCTCGTGCTTGGCATAGCCCTTAACGGTATTTACGAGGTTGGGAATCAGGTCGCTGCGACGCTGGTACTGCGTTTCGACATTCGACCATTTCGACTCGACCTCCTGTTGTGCCGCGACGAGTCCGTTGTATGCCGACCAGCAGAAAATCACGACTACGGCAACCACTGCGCCGACGATAATCCAAGTTGTCTTTTTCATCTCTTTTACTTATTAGTTAATTGGTGTATTATAAATTTATCCTATCTAAAATTTCGAGCCGGCACCGCCACCGCCAAAATGACCGCCTCCGAATCCGCCGCCTATGCTTCCACCACCGAAACCGCCGCGACCGCCACCTATGAATGTTCCGCCACCGCCGTTGTCCTTATAGATTTTTTCGCGACGCACAACGCGGTTGCCACAGTTGCGGCAGACAAAAATCCGTTCTATATCGTCGTAGCGGCGGTTGCTGGCGAGCATCACGCTCTCGGTCTGTTGCAGTTTGTGTTTGCCGCACCGCGGGCACTTTTTGGCACGCCACGCCCAGATGACAACAAACATCACAAACAGCATCAAACCGCCGAACAGCAATCCGAGGAACGCCTCGAACGCCTCGTCGTCCGTATCGTCGAACGAGGCTTCGCCACCCGAGAGTATCGACGCAAGGGCGGTTATGCCCTGCACCATACCCGTATCGAAATCGCCAGCGCGGAACGGAGCGACCATATATTGTTGCTGAATACGCTTGCAAACGGCATCGGGCAGTATGCCTTCCAGTCCGTCGCCCGTGATGAATCGGATTTCGCCCTTATCCTTTACCAAGATGATTCCCAGACCGTTGCTATTGCTGCGAGTACCTACGCCCCACTCCGAAAAGAGTTGCACGGCAAACGAGAATACGTCGTCGGTCGCGATGTCGTCGATGGCTACGACGGCGATTTGCGCCCGCCCGCTCGTGCGCAACGAATCGCAGGCGCGGTCGATAGCCGAAACAGCCGATTGCGAGAGTATGCCGTCGGGATTGGAGGTGTAGCGCGTGCGGTCGGCAAGTTGCACATTCGGAATATCGCCGACCGAGTAGGTGCGGGCAACTGCCGAAGCCGTGCATAGGAACAACAGCGCGGTGAGAGTTAATAATATACGTTTCATAAACGCTATATTGCGGTTTACCGTTTCGGTGTAAAATTAGTAAAAATTCGGGAAACGACAAAAATGTTGCGGGATTTAGTGGGTAGTGGGTAGTGTAGCCATTGCATAACTATGAGAACTAAAAAAGCGAAAAGACAGTCCAGCTTATCATAAAACTTCCAACAAACTAACCACTAAACAAAGGCAGATGCCAACTCACTTGCTTGCGCAAGTGTGGCATGACTTGTTTTTATTCTTTGTATTCACTAATCACTATCCACTATCCACTATCCACTATCCACTAATCACTAAATTTCTGCTTGGCGAAGCGAAAAATCGGCAATTTGTGTGTATATTTGCCTTTTGGAACAAGCGACCGCGACAGAGGTGCCAAAAGCGGAATGGTGGGTGCTTGTTCGGAGCAGAAAAACGGATAAAATCACAAACAAATAACGACACGAATATGGTAATTTTAGTATTGAACTGCGGAAGTTCTTCAATCAAGTATCAGGTAATCGACATCGACGACACAAAGCACACGCTGCTGGCAAAGGGTTTGGTGGAGCGCATAGGTTTGCCGGAGGGCGATTTGACGCACAAGCCCGTAGGCAAGGAGCCGTTCAAGTTGCACCAACCGATTCCCGACCACACGACAGGTATTCGCTTGGTATTGGCGGCACTGACCGACAAGCAGCACGGCGTAATCGGCTCGCTCGACGAGTTGAAGGCGGTCGGTCATCGTATGGTTCACGGCGGCGAGTTGTTCTCTGCCTCGTGCATAATCACCGACGAGGTGAAGGAGAAGGTGCGCTCGCTGTTCGATGTTGCACCGCTGCACAACCCTGCCAACTTGGAGGGTGTGAACTCGATTAGCGAGGTATTGCCGACGGTCAAGCAGGTTGCCGTGTTCGACACCTCGTTCCATCAGACGATTCCTGCCGAGAACTATATCTACGCACTGCCCTACGAGTATTACGAGAAGTATCGCGTGCGTCGCTACGGCTTCCACGGGTCGAGCCACAAGTTCGTTTCGCGCGTGGGTGCAGAACTGGCGGGGTTGGATATCAACCACTCGAAGATTATCACCTGCCACGTCGGCAACGGCGGTTCGATTACGGCGGTGCTGGACGGCAAGTCGGTATGCACCTCGATGGGTTTCTCGCCCGTAGATGGACTGGTGATGGGTACGCGTTGCGGCGATGTTGACCCGAGCGTGTTGCTCTACATAGCCGAGAAGGAGGGTATGTCGCTCGCCGACATCAACACGATGATTAACAAGCGTTCGGGCGTGCAGGGCGTGTCGGGCATTTCGAGCGATATGCGCGACATCGATGCCGCATACGATGCGGGCAACGAACGTGCGATTTTGGCACGCGATATGTACTATTCGCGCATAAAGCAGTACGTCGGCAAGTACGCCGCGCTGATGGGCGGAGTCGATTTGGGAGTCTTCTCGGGTGGCGTCGGCGAGAACTCGGCAGAGATGCGCGAGAGCGTCTGCTCGAATATGGGCTTTATGGGCATCTATATCGACCGCGCCCTCAACAAGACCATTCACGGCACGAACGCCATAATTTCGGACGAGGCTTCGCGCGTGAAGGTTGCCGTGATTGCTACGGACGAGGGGTTGGTGATTGCCACGGACACCTACAATTTGGTAAAATAGCGGTCGGCACGACTTTGCAGCGGAACGACCGATTAGGATTCGGAGATTACAAAAAACAATAAACTATTATGGCAATAAAACATTTGAGCGAGATTGTCGAAGCGGCAAAGGCTCGCGGAAGGAAACGTTTGGCAGTAGCCTACGGACAGGATTCTCACACGATTGAGGCAGTTTACGACGCCTACAAGGAGGGGCTGGTCGAGCCTACGCTCTACGGCGACCGCGAGGTCATCGAGCAGGTATGCGCCGAGTTGGGCATCGACAGCGGTGTATTCGGCATCGTCGATGAGAAGAGCGACGTGAAGTGCGTGTCGCTGGCGGTGGCTGCCGTGGTGGCAGGTACGGCAGATGTGCTGATGAAGGGTTTGGTTTCGACCGACAAGTATATGCGCGGCATACTCAACAAAGATGCGGGTATGTTCCCGCCGAAGGGTACGTTGAGCCACGTTTCGGTATTCGAGTGGGCAGGCTATCACAAACTCCTGCTCGCATCGGACATTGCCGTCCTTCCGTTGCCCGACTTCAAACAGAAGCAGATACTCATAAAGTACCTCGCGCAGGTTGCCGCGATGCTCGACATCAAAACGCCGAAAATCGGTTGCATAGCACCGTCGGAGTTGGTTTTGCCGAGCGTGCCGTCATCAACCGAGGCTGCGATACTCGCCAAGATGGGCGACCGCGGTCAGTTGGGCAATGTCGTCGTCGATGGTCCGCTGTCGTTGGACGTGGCTCTGTTCAAGGAGGTTGCCGAGCATAAGAAGGTAAAGGGTTCGGTTATCGCGGGCGATGTCGATGCGTTGCTGTTCCCTAACTTGGAGTCGGCAAACGTATTCTTCAAGTCGGTATCGCACATCGGTCATGGCGAGTTGGCGGCGATGGTAATGGGTACCAATAAGCCGTGCGTGCTGACTTCGCGCGGGGATTCGGCACTGTCGAAGAAGTATTCGATTGCGCTCGCCTGCTTGGCAGCAAAATAGTCGTATCGGGCAATGAAGATTCTGATTATCAACGGTCCGAACCTCAATCTGCAAGGGCGGCGCGAAAGGGGCGTCTATGGCAGCGAGAGTTTCGAGGAGTTCGTGCCGAAGTTGCGCACGGAGTATCCCGACGCGGCAATCGACTATGTGCAGTCGAACATCGAGGGCGAAATCGTCGATGCGTTGCAGCGAGCCGACGGCGCGTACGACGGCATACTGCTCAATGCGGGCGGATACACCCACACCTCGGTAGCAATCCGCGATGCCGTCGCGGCAATCGGTGTGCCGGTGGTGGAGATTCACATCTCGAATATCGCCGCACGCGAGGAGTTCCGCCACACGACATTGCTCGGTGCGGTCGCTGCAGGGTCGATAATCGGATTCGGATTGGACTCATATCGTTTGGGTGTCGAGGCGTTGCGCTTGCGCAAGTAGGCGCACGCCCGGTTGCACCCTTTTTCCCATATTATGGCGGAGCAACTGCGGGATAAAGTAGCGACGGGAGTGGCGTGGAGCGTAGCCGAGAAAGTCGGCTCGATGCTCCTGCAAATGGCGGTGAGCATCATTGTCGCCCGACTGCTTATGCCCGAGGACGTCGGTGTGATGGCGATTATGACCTTCTTCACGGCGTTGGCTCTGGTGGTGGTCGATAGCGGATTCTCGCAGACGCTCATTCGCAAAAGCGCACCGACGGAAGACGAGTATAAGTCGGTGTTCCTCTTCAACATAGCCGTTTCGCTTATTCTCTATACAGTGCTGGTGGCTCTTGCGCCGACGGTGGCACGATTCTACGGAACGGAGGCGATTGCCCAAATTGCGCCCGTGCTGTTTTTATTGTTGCCGCTCAATGCGTTGTGCGTGATTCAGAACACGATTCTCACGCGCGAATTTCGGTTCGACCTGCTATCGAAAATCAACCTCACGGCTTCGCTCGTCGCGGGCATCGCGGCGATAGGCTTGGCGTGGGCAGGCTGTGGCGTGTGGGCATTGGTCGGTCAAAGGGTCGGCACAATGGCGACTCGTGCCGCATTGCTCTGGGCTACGGGGCAGCGGACGGTCGGCGGGCGATTCTCTGCCGCGGGATTGCGGGCGATGGCTCCGTTCTCGCTGCGGCTGATGCTGACCGACATAATCGCGGCTCTCTACAACAATGTGGCGCAGATGTTCATCGGCAAGATGTACTCCGCCGCAACACTCGGCTATTTCAATCAGGCACAGAAACTCAAAGAGTTGCCCGTCGCATCGGCTATGCAGTCGGTGCAGAGCGTAACCTATCCTGCGCTGGCGAACATACGGGACGACGCGCCGAGGTTTGCCGAGAGTTATCGCAAGGTGCTGATGATTACGGCATTCGTGATGTTTCCAGTGATGGTCGGAATGATTGCCGTTGCGGAGGAT
>JBNMLI010000028.1:0-10379 GCA_050874765.1 Alistipes sp. | reverse complement strand
TGTCGATTCTCTCAATCTCGCACCGCACCAAGGAGTTCGAGGAGGTACTCGCTTCGACGAAATCGCTCTTCCGCGAGTTGTTGCATATTCCCGACAACTACAAAATTTTCTTTGTCGGCGGCGGTGCAAGTACACAGTTTTTCCATATACCTGCCAATTTCCTCAAAACCAAAGCGGGATATGTTCACACCGGTGTTTGGACAAAGAAGGCAATAAAGGAGGCAAAACTCTTCGGCGAGGTAGAGATTGTAGCGTCGTCGGAAGACCGCAATTTTACATACATTCCGAAGGGATTCGAGATTCCGACCGACTTGGATTACCTCTATATATGTGCCAACAACACCATTTACGGAACAGAGTACAAGACGGATATCGATTCGCCCGTACCGCTGATTGCCGATATGAGTTCGGATATATTGAGCCGTCCCGTAGATGTGTCGAAATATGCGATGATTTACGGCGGTGCGCAGAAGAATCTCGCCCCTGCGGGTGTTACGTTCGTGATTATCCGCGACGATATGTTGGAGAAGGTCGTGCGTCCGCTGCCGACGATGATGAACGTGAATACGCACGTCGAGAACGACTCGATGTTCAACACGCCGCCCGTATTCCCGATTTATGTGATGAACGAGGTATTGAAATGGCTCAAAGGCATCGGCGGCGTGGAGGAGATTCATCGTCGCAATGTCGAGAAGGCAAACCTGTTGCACGACGAAATCGACCGCAACTCGCTCTTCCGTCCGACCGTGGAGAAGGCAGACCGCTCGCTGATGAACATCTGCTTCGTCATGGCAGAGGGCAAGGAGGATTTGGCTCCCGAGTTCCTCGAATTTGCCAAGGCTCGCGGCATGGTCGGCATCAAGGGACACCGCTTGGTCGGCGGTTTCCGCGCATCGTGCTACAATGCTTGTCCGAAGGAGGCCGTGGAGGCTTTGATTGCCTGCATGCAGGAGTTCGAACAACTTAAAAAGTAACGTGCCATGCCGACAATCGTACCATACACATACGAGAAGAGGGAGGAACAGACAATTTATTTCACATCATTGATTGAGGGTATGAAAATTTTGATAGCAACCGAGAAGCCGTTTGCAAAGGCGGCTGTCGATGGGATAAAAGAGATATTGGAAGCGGCACACTATGAGGTGGCACTGCTCGAAAAATATACCGACCGTGCGCAGTTGATTGAGGCTGTACGCGATGCCGATGCGCTGATAGTTCGCAGCGACAAAATCACGGCAGAGGTGATGGAGGCTGCGCCGAATCTGAAAATCGTGGTTCGCGCGGGTGCAGGTTACGACAATGTCGATACCGCCGAGGCAAAGCGTCGCGGAATCGTCGTGATGAACACACCGGGTCAGAACTCGAACGCCGTGGCGGAACTTGCCATCGCGCTGATGATTTACATATCGCGCAACAAGTTCACACCGGGAACGGGTACCGAGATTCAGGGCAAGACGCTCGCCATACACGCCTACGGCAACGTGGGTCGATTGGTCGGTCGCAAGGGTAAGGCGTTGGGTATGAACGTAATCGCCTACGACCCATTCATCACCGATGAGCAAGTATTTGCTACCGACGGCGTGGAGCATGTTCGTTCGATAGAGGAACTCTATTCGCGTGCCGACTTCCTGTCGCTGCGCATTCCTGCAACGGAACAGACCAAGAAATCAATCGGTTACGACCTGCTGAAATTGATGCCGAAGGGTGCTACGCTTGTAAATACCGCCCGCAAGGAGGTTATTGACGAGCAGGGGCTCATCGAGGCACTGACCGAGCGCGAGGATTTGAAATACATCACCGACATTGCACCCGAAGCAAACGAGGAGATGGCGGAGAAGTTCGGCAAACGCTACTTTGCAACACCTAAAAAGATGGGTGCCGAGACTGCCGAGGCGAATCGCAATGCGGGATTGGCGGCAGCGCGTCAGATTGTCGATTATTTCGTAAACGGCAACACGCGTTTCCAAGTAAATAAATAGTGTAGAATCGGCGGGTGCGGCAGTTGGGCTTATATAGGAGCGGCTGTCGGCACCCGCTTTTTAGGGAGATAATATGGTAAGAATCAAACCTTTCAAGGGAATACGCCCGCCACGCGAATATGCTGCCGAAGTGGCATCGCGCCCATACGACGTACTCAATTCGGCAGAGGCGAAAGCCGAAGCGACGGAGCGTTCGTTGCTGCACATCATAAAGCCCGAAATAGATTTCGACCCGATTGCCGACGAGCATTCGCAGGCGGTGTATGACAAGGCGGTCGAGAATTTCCGCCTGTGGCAGGAGCGCGGTTGGTTAAAGCAGGACGAGAAGGAGTGCTACTACGTTTATGCGCAGACGATGAACGGTCGCACGCAGTATGGATTGGCAATGTGCTGTCATTTCGAGGATTACCTCTCGGGGGCAATCAAGAAGCACGAACTCACGCGCCCCGACAAGGAGGAGGACCGAATGAAGCACGTCCGCAATCAGCAGGCGAACATCGAACCCGTATTTTTCGCCTATCCCGACAATGCCGAGATTGATGCGATTGTAGCGGCGACCATCGCCAAGCCTGCCGAGTACGATTTCGTGGCGGAGGACGGTTTCGGGCATAAGTTGTGGATTATCGACAACGATAGCGACATCGAGCGCATAACCGAGATTTTCGCCTCGATTCCTGCACTTTACGTTGCCGACGGGCACCACCGCACGGCTGCGGCAGCCCGCGTAGGGCAGGAGATGATGGCGAAGAATCCGCACCACCGCGGCGATGAGGAGTATTGCTATTTCCTCGCCGTTACGTTCCCCGAATCGCAGTTGCGCATCATCGACTACAACCGCGTCGTGAAGGACTTGAACGGATTGAGCGACGCAGAGTTTCTGAAAGCGTTGGAGCAGAGTTTCGTGGTCGAGAAGAAGGGCGCGGAGATTTACAAACCGACGGCATTGCACAACTTCGCGATGTATCTCGGAGGCGAGTGGTACAGTCTGACAGCCAAGCATGGTACCTACAACGATGCCGACCCTATCGGGGTACTCGATGTTACGGTATTATCCGACCTCGTATTGGATAAAATTCTGGGCATAAAGGATTTGCGCACATCGAAGCGCATCGACTTTGTCGGCGGAATACGCGGACTGGGCGAACTCAAACGCCGTGTCGATAGCGGCGAGATGAAGGTTGCATTCGCGCTCTATCCCGTTTCGATGAAGCAGCTGATAGACATTGCCGACACGGGCAACATTATGCCGCCGAAGACCACTTGGTTTGAGCCGAAACTGCGCTCGGGCGTGGTGATTCACTCGTTCAAGGAGTAAGGCAGAGGTGGCGCACCGCCCGAGGGGCTGTGTGCAGAATTGAATGACCGAAGCGGGAATCTTGCGATTCCCGCTTGCGTTTTTATAGGCGTGCGAGTGGGTTTATGGGCAGAAAACATTGGTTTTTCAAAGGTATTTTGTAATTTTGCGAAAATAAAGCGCAAAACTATGCAAAAATCAATGACAGGATTCGGCAAAGCCGAAGTGATTGTCGATAACAAAAAGTTCACGGCGGAGATTCGTTCGCTCAATTCCAAACAGTTGGACCTTGCGATAAAGATTCCGACGGCATACCGTGCCGTCGAGGTGGAGTTGCGCAACACGGTTGCACAACGGCTCGTACGCGGCAAAATCGATGTGATGGTATCGGTCGAGAGTACCGAGGCGGAAGCTGTGGCGCAAATCAATCGCGAGTTGTTCCGCAACTATCTGCATCAGATTACGGACGCACTCGCATTTTCGGCAATCGATGCCGACTACGATTCGATTGTGCCATCGGTATTGCGTATGCCGGGGGTAGTGGCGACCGAAACTGCGGAGGTGTCGGAGGCGGAGTTGCAGGCCATAAAAGAGGCTGTGGCGACGGCTGCCGAGCGACTCGACGAGTTCCGCGTGCAGGAGGGCAGGACGCTCATCGGCGACCTGTTGCGCCGTGTCGATAAGATAGAGGCTTTCCGCAACGAAATAACGCCGTTCGAGCAGGCGCGTGCCGATGCGATTCGCACGAAAATCCGCGAGAACATAGCCAAACTCGGCATTGAGGTCGATAACAACCGCCTCGAACAGGAGATGATTTTCTACATCGAGAAACTCGACATCACGGAGGAGAAGGTGCGGTTGCAGAACCACTGCAAGTATTTCCGCGAGGTGGCGGAGAATGAGCCGCAGGCAGGTCGCAAACTGGGCTTCATTGCGCAGGAGATGGGACGCGAAATCAACACCACTGGCTCGAAAGCCAATCAGCACGACATACAGATTCTGGTCGTGAAGATGAAGGACGAGTTGGAGAAAATCAAGGAACAGGTACTCAACCTGTTATAAGCGGGACGAAGATGGAGAAACTGATTATATTTTCTGCGCCGAGCGGCTCGGGCAAGACGACCATTGTGCGCGAACTGCTAAAAAAGTATCCGCAATTTGAATTCTCGATTTCGGCGACATCGCGTGCGCCACGCGGTGCGGAGCGCAACGGTGTGGATTACTATTTTCTCACTGCCGACGAGTTCCGCAAGGCGGTAGCGGAGGAGAAGTTCGTGGAGTGGGAGGAGGTTTATGCCGGCACCTGCTATGGAACGCTCAAAAGCGAGATGAAGCGCATTTGGGACAAGGGCAACATCATCGTGTTCGATGTAGATGTGATGGGCGGAATCAACCTCAAACACATTTTCGGCGAGAAGGCTTGCTCGATTTTCATCATGCCGCCGTCGATTGACGAACTCGAACACCGACTGGTCGGTCGCGGTACGGACGCACCCGAGGTGATAGCCAAACGTGTGGCGAAGGCTGCGTTTGAAATCACCAAGGCGGAGCAGTTCGACCACATCGTAACGAACGACGATTTGGCAAAGGCGGTAGCCGATACCGAGGCGATAATCGAAAGATTCATAGCGGAGTAGATGAAGAGGGTAGCGTTATATTTCGGCTCGTTCAACCCCGTGCATCGCGGACATATCGCACTGGCGGAGTGGGTCGTCGAGCAGGGGTTGTGCGACGAGGTCGTACTCATCGTATCGCCGCACAATCCGATTAAGGATTACGCACTGCTGGCTCCCGAATTTCACCGCTACGAGATGTGTTGCTTGGCGTGTGCCGAATCGAAATATCCCGACAAAATTTTGGTTTCGGCGGTGGAGTTCACACTGCCAAAGCCTTCGTACACAATAAATACATTGCGTTATTTGAAGCAAAATTTCGGTGAGCAGATGCAGTTGGCGGTGCTTATCGGAGCGGACAATATGGCGATTTTCGACCGCTGGGTAGCGCACGACGAGATTCTGCGCGACTACGAAGTGATGGTCTATCCGCGCAACGGCTACGACGCGGGCAAGTATGCGGACAAGGTGCGCTATTTGGCAGATGCGCCATTGTTCGACATTGCGGCGACCGAGATTCGCGAGGCGGTGGCGCGTGGCGAGAGCATCGAGGGCAAGGTCTGTCCGTCGGTGGCAAAATATATCGGTGAACAAGGGCTGTGGCGACCTGCGGCACACATCGCATCGCTCAACGAGCGGATTGCGGCGGCAGAGGAGGCAGATGCTTCGCTACTGGTCGAGCGCGGAATGTGGCATTTCAGAGCGGGTGAGTACGCGCTCGCTTTGGCAGATTTTCGCGAGGCTGTGGCAGCCGATGCCGAGAACAGTGAAGCGAAAGAGTTTCTGAAAATTACGGAAGAAAAGTTACAGGATAACAGATGAAAAAACTTGAAATAGCACTGCTTGCGGGAGGCAACTCCTCGGAGCGGGAGATAGCATTGCAGAGTGCGGCACAGATAGCCGCCGCGCTCGACAAAGAGAAATACAACGTGAAGGTCATCGACCTGAATCATCGCGATTGGACATACACAGCACCCGACGGGCGCAAGTTTCCGCTTGACAAGAACGACTTTTCGCTGACGGTCGATGGCGTGCGCACGGAGTTCGAGTACGCGCTCATCATAATCCACGGCACACCGGGTGAGGACGGCAAGTTGCAGGGTTACCTCGACATTATGGGTATCCCGTATTCGTCGTGTTCGCAGGTGTCATCGACAATCACGTTCGACAAAATATCGACCAAACGCGCTGTCGCAGGTCGGGGAATCAACCTCGCCAAGGAGGTGTTGCTCGGGCGAGGCGACAAAGTCGATGCCGATGCGATTGTCGAGAAGTTGGGATTGCCCGTATTCGTGAAGCCCAACGCCAGCGGAAGCAGTTTCGGCGTTACGAAGGTTGCCGACAAGGCGGGCATTGCGGAGGCGGTAGAGAAGGCATTTACCGAGAGCGACGAGGTGCTTGTAGAGGAGTGTATAGTCGGTCGCGAGATGGGTTGCGGAGTGATGATTGCTGGCGGTAAGGAGTATGTATTCCCCGTTACCGAGATTGTGCCGAAGCACGACTTTTTCGACTACGAATCGAAATACGAGGCGGGTATGTCGGACGAGATTACGCCTGCACGCATAAGCGATGAGGTAAAGGCGAAACTCAACCGTATGACATTGGAGGCGTATCGCGCCTGCCGTTGTCGCGGTGTGGTGAGGGTCGATTTTATCGTAACGCCCGATGGTGAGCCTTATATGATTGAGATTAATTCAATTCCGGGTATGAGCGGCGGCAGCATTGTGCCGAAGCAGGTACGCACGATGGGTATGACGCTCGGGCAGTTGTACGACATCGTCATTGCCGACACCTGCAAACGATAGGGGCGCGATGATAGAGATTGAGGGCAAGATAGTCAGCACCGACATACTGACCGAGCATTTCGCCTGCGACATATCGCGGTGCAAAGGGCAATGCTGTGTAGATGGCAACGCGGGCGCACCGCTCGAAATCGACGAGGTCGATATTTTGGAGCAGGAGTATGAGCATTACAAGCCGTATATGACACCCGAAGGCATAGACGCCGTCAAGCGGCAGGGCTTTATGGTGGTCGATTGCGAAGGCGACTACACGACACCGCTTGTAGGCGATGCCGAGTGCGCCTACTCGTATTGCGAAAACGGCATCACGCTGTGCGCCATCGAAAAGGCATTTCGGCGGGGCGAATGTGCGTTCCAAAAGCCGATTTCGTGTCATCTTTACCCGATAAGAGTAATAAATTTCTCGAACGGTACAATAGGGTTGAATTATCATCGTTGGAATATATGCGCCGCGGCGCAGGAGAACGGGTGCAAACTCGGAATACCCATATATAAATCAGTGCGTGAGGCGATTGTGCGCCGCTTCGGCGAGGAGTTTTACGGAGCGTTGGAGTGCGCCGAGGAGCTGTTGAAAGAGAGTGAATATAAAAAATAGACAAATTATATGTTTTTAAGGAGATTATTCGGGGTGGTCGTTGCCACTGTCGCACTATTGCCGATGACGGCGATGGCGCAAGAAAAGACGGCTGCCGACAGTACGAAAATCGTTGCCAGAGTGAAACCGCAACCGATACAGTCGGTCAAGGAGTTGAGCTGCTCCATTGTGGTCGATACGCTGCCGACGGAGAACGAGGCGTTGAGCATCGTGCTTTACAACGACAATACATGGCGTTATGTGCAGAATCGCGACATCAAGCAGGATTCGACCGTATATTCAAAATACTGGAACACGGACGTCATCTCGCCATACAAAGAGATTGCGCTCGGTGCGCTGCCCAAGTCGGTAGCAATCAAACTTGTCGATTCGTTGCAGAGTTACCACTATCCTTACCTCGGTCGCATAACCTCGCGCTATGGTCCGCGTCGCCGTCGCAACCACAACGGAATCGACCTCGCGCTGAAAACGGGCGACACGATTTATGCCGTATTTGACGGGCGCGTGCGCTTCTCGAAGAGTGCCGAGAACGGCGGTTACGGCGGTTTGGTCATCATTCGCCACGACAACGGATTGGAAACCTACATGGGCCACCTCTCGAAGCGATTGGTCGAGGCAAACGATTGGGTCGTTGCGGGACAGCCCGTGGCACTTGGTGGCAGTTCGGGTCGAAGCACGGGTCCGCACCTGCATTTCGAGGTGCGCTACTGCGGGCAGTCGTTCGACCCCGAGCGACTGATAGATTTCGCGACGGGACATCTGCGAAGGGAGGATTTTCTGTTGCGCCGTGCCTATTTCGACATATACTCGAAATATGACCAGAATTTCGATGACGAGATAGCCAACTACAACGACGACAAGAAGGAGGAGGCAGAGTTGGTCGCCCGCCGATACTACACCGTGCGTAAGGGCGATACGTTGAGCGGAATTGCGCGACGCAACCATACGACCGTGGCGCGCATCTGCAAACTCAACGGCATCAGTGCGCAGAAGCCGATAAGCATAGGCAAGCGGTTGAGAATCCGTTAGTAGCAACGCGCGCCGAAGATGTGCGAGCCTATGCGAACCATAGTTGCGCCGCACTCCAAGGCAATCGGGTAGTCGTCGGACATACCCATAGAAAGAGTATCGAAACTCGCATCGAACATCGGTGCGAGTTCGTTTTTGATAGCGGCAAGGCGGGCGAAATCGGCACGCACGACAGCCTCGCAGTCGGTGTTGGTCGCCATACCCATAATGCCGCGAATGCGGACATTCGGCAGTGCGCTCAATGCGCCGCTCGCAAGGTAGGCACGCAAATCGTCGTAGAGCCAGCCGCTCTTGGTCTGCTCCTGCGCAACGTGTAACTCGAACAGACAATCGACCCGACGGCCGCATCGCTCCGCCTCGCGGTCGATGCACTCCAAAAGGCGTGCGCTATCGACCGACTGAATGAGCGAAACGAAAGGCACGATGGCTCGCACCTTGTTGGTCTGCAAATGCCCAATCATATGCCACTCGATATCCTTGGGCAGGGCTTCGTATTTGGCAGTCAGTTCCTGCACGCGGCTCTCGCCGAAGATGCGTTGCCCCGCATCGTATGCCTCCCGAACAGCCTCGGCAGGGTGGAATTTCGACACGGCGACAAGCGTAACGCCCGCAGGCAGGGCGGAGCGGATTTCGGATAGCGAAGTGAGTATAGACATAATCGGTTTGCGTTTTGTTGCGCAAATTTACTAAATGTCGCTCAAACCGAGCGGGCGGACGGACGAAATTATTTGATACCTCGGCAGAAAATAGTATCTTTGTAAGGTAAAGAGTTCAACGCATCAAAAAACACAGAGATTAAAAGAATATGAAAAAGTTAGTTTTAACCGCGCTGTGCATGGCGGCATCGCTCGCGCCGGCACTCGCATGCACCAATTTCATAGTAACGCGCGGGGCTTCGACCGACGGCTCGGTCATGGTAACCTACGCAGCCGACTCGCACGCGCTCTACGGAGCGTTGTATAAGTACACGCCCGCAAAGCGAGCCGAGCGAATGATGAAGGTTTACGACTGGGACTCGGGCAAATATATGGGCGAGATAGAGCAGGCGGCGCAGACCTACGCCACCGTCGGCAATATGAACGAGCATTCGCTCATCATCACCGAAACCACTTGGGGCGGACTGCCGCAGTTGGAGGATAAGACGGGCAGAATCGATTATGGCTCACTCATTTACATCACCCTCCAACGCGCCCGCACGGCTCGCGAGGCGATAGCGACGATAGTCGAACTCGCCACGCGCTACGGCTACGCATCGGAGGGCGAATCATTTTCGATAGCCGATGCGGAAGAGGCGTGGATTATGGACCTCGCGGGCAAAGGCACCTCGCTCGCGGCGGACGGGACGAACAAGAACAAGGGTATCGTGTGGGTTGCACGGCGCATTCCCGACGGCTATGTTTCGGCGCATGCGAATCAGTCGCGCATATCGACATTCCCGAAAAACGACCCCGAGAACTGCCTCTATGCGCCCGACGTGGTGGAGTTTGCACGCGAGGCGGGGCTGCACACGGGCAGCGATGAGGATTTCAGCTTCTGCGACACATACAACCCGATAGATTTCGGCGGTATGCGTGCGTGCGAGGCTCGCGTATGGAGTTTCTTCCGAATGGTTGCCGACGACATGGACAAATATGTCGATTACGCTATGGGCTACAACGCCAAAAACCGTATGCCGTTGTGGGTGAAGCCACGCACCAAAATTTCGCCGAAGATGCTCTTCGACGCAATGCGCGACCACTACGAAGGCACTCCGATGGATATGACCAAAGACCTCGGAGCGGGCGGACACAACTGCCCGTACCGTTGGCGGCCGATGTATTTCACAGTCGATGGCACAGAGTACTGCAACGAGCGCGCAACGGCAACGCAGCAGACGGGATTTTGGCTCTGCGGGCAGGCTCGCAAGGGCAAGACGGGCATACTGTGGTTTGGCGTAGATGATACGGCAACATCTTGTTTGACACCGATTTATTGCACAACGACCGCCGTACCGCCGATGCTCGACGAGCATAACGGCTCGATGCTGCGGTATTCGCCGACCTCGATGTTCTGGCTCTTCAACCGCGT
>JBNMLI010000027.1:0-10424 GCA_050874765.1 Alistipes sp. | reverse complement strand
TTCGTGTATGACACCGCCTATTTATCGACGGCAACAGCCGAGGTCGTGAGTCTCACGTTGCCTTTGAGCGAAAAGCCTTATCGCAGTTCGGTGTTGTTTCCGTTCTTCGACGGCTTGATTCCCGAGGGGTGGTTACTCAACATTGCAGAAAACAGTTGGAAAATAAACCAACGCGACAGAATGTCGTTATTGTTGGCTTGTTGCAAGGATTGTATAGGAGCGGTGAGCGTCGTTCCTGCGGAAACAGCGGAGTAGAAGAGGATTATGGCTAAATGTCTGTATTGTTATAAAGAATTGGGCGAGGGTGAACGCGATTTTCACCCCGCTTGTGCGCGCAAGTTTTTCGGCACCAAGCGTCCGCCCGTGTTGCCATATCGGCGTAGCGAAATCGGCGAGTTGGCACAACAGGTCATACGCAGTCAAACCACTTTGACGGGTGTGCAAGCCAAGTTGTCGCTCGATGTAGATGCGGGAGGCAGAAACGAGCCGCAACGCTTTACCATTGTCGGTTTGTGGGGTCGGTACATACTTAAACCCCAATCCGACCACTTCGACTCACTGCCCGAAATAGAGGATTTGACGATGCACATGGCGGAGGCTGCGCGCATAGCCGTCGTTCCCCACTCGCTCGTGCGCTTTGCCGACGGTGAGTTGTGCTACATCACACGCCGCATAGACCGCACAGCCGACGGAGGGAAGTTGCCTATGGAGGATATGTGCCAACTCTCGGAGCGACTTACTGAATACAAATACAAGGGGTCGTATGAACAGATTGCGCGTTGCATAAAACGCTATTCGGCATTTGCACAACTCGATACGGTAAATTTCTGGGAGGTGGTAATTTTTTCGTGGATTACGGGCAATGCCGATATGCACCTCAAAAATTTCTCGCTCTACAATCGCGACGGGGCGGGTTATATGCTCACACCTGCCTACGATTTGCTATCGACAGCTATCGTAATGCCCGAGGATACGGAGGAGTTGGCTCTGACGCTCAACGGCAAGAAGCGCAAAATCGGCAGGTCGGATTTCGTAACGGCAATGCGGGCATCGGGCATAAGCGACAAGGTAATCGAGAATGTTGCCAAAAAGTTCCGTGCATCGGTGGTCAGATGGTTGGGGTTAATCGACGAGTCGTTCCTGCCCGCACCAACGAAAAAAGCATACAAGCGGCTGATTCTACACCGATGTCTTGCCTTGCGCTGACCCGCATAAAACGAACAAATAGGAGCATACCCGAGTATGCTCCTATTTGTTTTGTCGGTGCGGCTGGGCTACCACTCGACTTTGTCGGCGAGGATTGTGCCGTCGGCGGCATCGTCGGCAGTGAAGGTTGCGCCCTTATACTGCACACAGAGCATTACGAGCGGCTCGGTGCCGTTGTTGCGGACGCTGCGGCGACCGTCGGGGGCTACGCGTACCACCGAGCCTTCACCCACGGGGAACACCTTGCCATCGACCTGAAATTCGCCCTTGCCAGAGAGGAAGAAATAGAGTTCCTCGTGGGTGTGGTGAGTGTGGAGGAAGCCCGTATCCGTGCTGGGAGCAAACTGCTGGAACGAGAACTCCGCGCCGGTAGCTCCGACCGCCGCGCCACCGAATACCTTGCCCGGAATCTTCACGTCGGGTCCGAGTTGCAACTCAAATTCGTTGAGCGTTGCCAATGTTCCGAAAGATGCGGCGGTGAAATTGGCACTCGTCGCAATCGATTCAATCTTCTTCATAATATACGAGTGTTTTAGATGTTTGTCGTGTTTAACGATACAAATATAGTACGCAGAGAATCGATTGTCAAGTAGTTACTTGCGGGTGAGATGGTTACCGTCGGGTAACCATTGTTGAGAGCCACGACATTGCGCGGCGCAAAAAAAAAGTGAAAAAAATTTCGTTGGCAGACAGAAATGCTGTTGAGATACTTTATAGAGTAATCGGTCATCAGCGATTTAATGCTCGGCGCGAGCCTTTGCGACCTCCTCGAAAAAGAGCGCGTTGCGTAGGAGCGGTTCGTCGGCGCACAGCGTCATATCGAACCCGTCGAGCGGAGCAGGCACGAACACGCCCGAGCGAAATTCCACGCCTGCCTGAAAATCGAGGTCGTCGCCGTAGTGCGAGAGTGCGACCATACGCCCCGCCGCGTCGAAGGTCATCAGCGGACGGCTATAAAGTCCGCACGGAGTCAGCAGGTAGTGTGCTGCCAGACGGCGCAGGCGCGAAGAAGGCATCGTTGAAGATTCTGGTATCGACATAGCGCATAAAGAGCGAATCGACGGCGATTTCCGTCGCAGGTTTATAGCGTATGCGCAGATTGCGCACGGTGAATTTCTGTCTTGTCGGCAACGCCTTGCGGTCGAGGTGGGTGCCGAGGTTGATGATGAGCCGCTCGTCGCCCTTGTTCGCCTTCATCACGCGACGCACCTCGTCCTTGCTGCGCAGGTTGAAGTTGTAGGAGGGACGGCGCGTGCCGTGGTAGTCCTCGAACCACATCTCGGCACGGCGCAGGTGCTTGGCGGAGAATTCGTCGTCGGCATATTCGTAGGAGATGTCGTAGTTGCCCGCCTGCACGGGTGCGACCGTAACGAACAACCTGACGGAGTCGGCAGTCTTCGTAACCCTGATGAGCGAGTCGGTCAGCACATCGCGCGTGAATTCGCGCACGGCGACGTTGCCGATGGTGTCGAGAATCATCACCTGCCGTTCCAACTCCTTGCCCTCCGTGTCGAGGCGCGCGATGGCCTGTTCCACCACGTTGCCCAATCGCGCACTCTTGCGACGCGAGAAGTTGCCTACGGTATAGCGCACGTCCTTGCTCGTGTAGCCGTACTTGCGGAATATAGGCTCGTAGATTTGCAGCGAGTCGGTGTTCATATACTCCACGCCCACATAGGCGTTGGTCAGAAAAGCCTCGTAGAAAATCTCGGCAAGCGTGTCGTCGGGAATCACGCGGTCGCGCTTGCAACCCGTCGTTGCCACCGCCAGCACCGCCGAAATGAGTATGATGTAAAAACGTCGCATAGTCTTACTTTTTTATTATTATGCGCGTGGCAAAGAGCGCGACCGCCCATGCCACAGCCGTAAATGCCAAAAATATCATCGCCACATCGGTCGCCTGCAACTGCACGGGGTAAGAGTCCGTCAGGAACGCCCCCGCAGGCATCTTCACGATGTGAAGTCGTTGTTGCGCCACGACCACCGCCACGCCGAGCAACAGTCCGACGGCTCCGCCGAAGCCCGAGATGAGCAACCCCTCGCGCACGAATATACGACGCAGGAATCCGCTGTCGGCGCCCATTGCACGCAGAGTCGTTTGTTCGCCCTGCTTCTCCAAAATTAGCATCACCACCGTCCCAACAATCGAGAACGAGGCTATGACCAGCACTAACAGCGACACCAGAAATATACCCCACTTCTCGTAGCGCATAATACGGTAGAATGCCGAGTTTTTCTCCTCGCGCGTGGTTACCCGCACCCTCGTGCCGAGCGTCTGTTCGATTGCCGCGGCAACGCGCTGTGGCGCACAGCCCTCCGCGACACGCACCAACGCGGCATCGGCTCTGCCCTGCGCACCGAAGAGCGATTGTGCCGCGCGCAGAGGAACAATCGCAAGGTCACTGTCGGTCTGTCGGTCGATGCCGAAGAATCCGCACGCATGCAGTGCTATTGTCCGCACTCCGCCCGTAGGCAAGAGCGAGCCGACCTCGCCACCGCCGATTGTGCAGAGCGTAACATCGTCGCCACCAGCCACCGAGAAGAGTCCAAGCGAGTATGCCACGCCCTCGCCGAGCAGTATGCGGTCGATTTCACCCAACTCCACCTGCCCCTCGCCGAGCGTTATGTGGTCGGCAATCGGCACCACATCGGCATACGAGCCGTCCACACCCCGCACACGCAATGTGGTGCGGTTGTCGCGGCACTCCGCCAGAGCCTCGCGCTCCACCACGAACGACACAGCCCCGACACCATCGACCTCCTCAATCTGCGCCCGCGTGGCGGAGTCGTCGCGCAACTGCTGCGCACCCCGTGCATCGACCGCACGCACCTCGATGTCGGCATCTACGGCAGCATAGGTTTGGCGGACGAGTTGCTCGAAGCCGTTGAACACCGACAACAGAACGACCATTGCCGCCACGGGGACGGCGACCGCGACGACGCTCACTGCGGCGATTATGTTAATCACCGAGTGCGACTTGCGCGAAAGCAGGTAACGCCGTGCGAAGGTCCATTCCATTTTTTTAGTGGTCAGTGATTAGTGGTTAGTGTGCAGTGAACTGTTATTGGTACGCTGTGAACTATATGCCGTGCGGCGGTTACTTTTTCAGGAGCGAGTCGATATTTTCGATATACTCCAACGAGTCGTCGATAAAGAATTGCAATTCGGGAATCGTCTTCACCTGATTGCGCATACGGTTGCCCAATGCTCCGCGAATCGCCTTGTTCTGTCCCTCAATCGCCGCCAACGTAGCCTGCGCACGCTCGAACGGGAAGATGCTGACATAGATTTTGGCGTATGCCAAGTCGGGCGAAACGCGCACGGTCGTAACCGTAACCAGCGTACCGCGAAGCGTGGCAGCCTGCTCGCGCTGGAAAATCTCGGCGATGTCGCGCTGTATCTGTTTGGCAATCTTCTGTTGCCGTGTGTTTGTACTCTCCATATTTTATCTTTTGTGTGTTTAGTTCTGTCTGTTTAGTCGAGTGAGAATTTGAATACCTCCTCGTTCTTTTTGCGCGGAGCGCGCTTGACGTTCCACTCGCGGAAACCCGCCTTGTTGAAGCGGAAGCCGACCTTGATGCTCATCGTCAGGTTGTCGAGCGGCGAGCGCAACGGCGTGTACCAGAACGGGTTTTCGCCGGGGTTGCGGACTTGGTCGAGCGAGTTGTCGTAGTATTTGTTGCGGTTGCGCAGAATGTCCGAAAAACCGAAATCGTAGCGCACGCGGAAGCCGATTTCGACCTGCTTGATGAGGAAGTCTATTCCGCCGCCGCCCGCCAGTCCGTAGCCGAAACGGTTGTCGCGCACCAAACGGAACGAATATCTGCCGCTCGTGCCTGTTTCGTCGTTGCGGAACGTGGACGAGAAGTTGTAGGAGAATGTTACCGCCGCTTCGAGATAGACACGCACATGGTTTTTCAGCATATAGAAATGCGGTTGCCACACGATGGGCAACATTATCGAATTGAGCCGTCGCGTGTAGTATTTGTAATCCTTCTTATCCTCGTAGAGCGAAGCGTATGGAGCATAGGAGTAGCCGCGCTGCATCCATTCGAGGTCGATGCCGAAGCCGCCCACGAAGCGCGGACGCTCCGAGTAATAACGCCACGACAGACCGCCCGACCACGCACCCCAAATCGCTTTGGTCTCCTGATTGGGGTAGAATCGCGCCGTAGTCATACCGTAACCGCCCGTCAGCGCAAGCGTATGTTGCGCCCGCGCCTCCGTTGCCGCCACCGACAACGCCAACGCCGTCAAGGCTATACATATATATCTTTTACCAATCATCATAATCAATACATTTGTTGCGTACTGCCGCCGCTACCCATTTGGCGCAGACCGCCCATACCGTTCATCATTCCGCCCATGCCGCCCATCATACCGCCGCTGTTACCCGACGAATTGTGGTCGTGGTCGTCCTTCTTGCCCTGTGCCTGCTTTTTGAGCATCTCCTCGACGAGTTTCTTCAAGCGCGAAGCCTCCTTGTCGTCGAGCATCTTGACTAAATTCTCCATAGTCATCGGCACGAAGACCTTCGACATATCAATCTGCAACTCGATTTCCCAATTCACCTTCGTTACGAAGAGGTCCTCGCCCTTGTCGCTGATGTACATCTCCGCACGCTCGGGTTGCAGACGCTTGACCACATCGCCCGCGTCCCACACGCCGTTGCCGTTGGTATCCTCAATGATGCGCAGGCGGATTTCGCCCGCAGGCACAAAGCGAATGGTATATTTGCCCGTCCGAACGTTCTTGACCTCCTGTTGCGTCTTGCCCGACGAGTCGGTCTGCTGTATTATGTAGCGTTTGTCGCCATCACCCTTTACGTTCAGCACCAGCGTGGCGAACTTCTCGGGGTCGAAGGTGGCAATGTCGAGTTTTATGGTATCGTTCTCGTAACCCATGATGTCGGTTACGGCACCCTTCGGGAAGAAGATGCGGTACTTCGTCGCGTCCTCCCACTTGGCGGCAATGCGCCAGCGGCTCATATTGAGCGTGTCGCGCACAAAGTGGTGCTCGACAGGGGTTTCCCTATCGCCATCGCCCAACTTGACGAGCGACACCGCCGTCGAGTCGAACTTGACGGCAGGGAAATCGAACTTCACGTCGATGCCGACCTCGGGATTGAACTCGCTCGACGCACTGAACGTATATTTGAACGGATTGGGCTTCTGCGGAGGGGTGTATTCGCGACCCTCCTTCTCGGCTTTCTCCTTCTCTTTCTCCTCCTTTTCGCGAGCGCGTTGCTCCTCCTTGCTCTCGATGAGGTGCCACTCTATTTTGAGCGGCTCGGTGGTCTTGACGTACTGCCGTATGGAGTCGTGGCGGAAATAGGTAATCTCGCCTTTGAGCGTGTCGGGCAGATTCTCTGCCGGCACGTTGAACCACAACGCCACGGTATCCTTGCCGCGCGTCTGCGGGTCGTAGAGGATTTTGTCGTCGGGTATGCTGTCGAAGCGAATGCGCTCGACGTCGGGGTTGGCGGTGTTGAAGTAGAGCAGTGCCTTTTTGCGGTCGGGGCGCGAAGCCTCGACCAGACGCTGATTCTTGAACGCCTTGTCGGTGAACATACGGAAGTAGAGTTGCGGCTCTGCCGACGGGTACATACGCAACGAGTCGAACCAAATCGCAAACTCGGGCATCGTGGCAGGGTTGTAAACGCCGTCGATTATGCCGACCATATCGGTACCCGCGTCGTACATCATATTGTCGTTCTTGTCGCCAAAGGCGTAGATGCGGTAATCGACGGGTTTGAGGTTCTGCGCGATGAAAATTCCGTTATTCTGCGCACGCGCAATCACGTCGGGTTTGCGGTTGAAGATGGTCGAGTCGTAGTCGGGAGTGTCGGGCAGCGAATCGGCGATGAAGAACCAGATGAACGTGCGGCTGACGCTATCGGCGGTGTAACTGTCTGCCGTATAGCCCGAACACATCAGCGAATCGACCTTGTCGCCCGTCGAAAAGACATAGCGCATGGCGTTGAGCGGGTTGCCCTCGTTGTTGTCGCGAATCGCACTGCCGAAGTCGAGCGCGTAGGTGGTGTTCTCTTTCAGCGTGTCGCGAATAGTTACGACAATGCCCTTGCCGCGTGTGGCTATGAGCGGCAGTTTCTTCATCGCGGGCGAGGTGTAGAACTCCTTGCTTTGGTCCTTGATTTGCACAAACTCGTTGAACTCGATATAGACCTTTTTCGAGGTGAAATTGGTCGTGAAGTTGTCGGGGTCCAGCTTGACTATTACGGGCGGAATCGTATCCTTCGGACCGCCCTGCGGTGTCATTATATTGGCACAGCGCGTGAAGAATGCCCCCATAAAGAGCATCGCCACTCCCGCACGCAGTGCCACTATGTATCCTCTTTTCTCTGTCATTTTCACTCTTTATTGGTTGCTCGCGTCGGCGTTGCCGCCTTCGGTGCCTTCGCCCGAATCGCCCGTACTGCCACCGCTTTCGCCACCGCCTTCGCCCGAGTTGCCGCCTTCGGAGCCGCTCTCTTCGCTCTTGGCAGGCGGGAAGACGCTCCATTTGAAGCCCTCCTTCGAGCCTTCGGTGTACTCCTTATCCTTCCACGAGTGGAAAATCAGCGTCAGGAACGTCTGTGGCAGGTTCTCTGCCGTCAGGCGTTTGACCATGCAGGCATACATCTTCGTCTGCGGCTCGACGACCACAATCAGTGCCGTCTTTTTCAGCGGCAGAGCCGTGTAGCAACCCGTTTCGTACTTTTCGTACGGCTCGCCCTCGACATCGGGTGCGGTGCGCTCCTCGCCCTCTGCCGTCGTTACGCGCTTGGCGAGTGCATCGTCGTAGGAGGCGATGCTCAACTCCGCGCCGTCGGTGTAGTAGGCGTAGGCAACGACACCCTCCGAAGGTGTGCGGTCGCCACCCGAGGTCTGCTCGACAAGGCTCTTAACGACCACCGTCGTGGCGTTGGTAACCTTCTTGAAGCAACCCGTCGCCACGATTGCAATGCTCGCAACCAGCGCAATACCTGCCGCAAGGCGCAATATGTGTGCCGTCAATCTCATTGTTTCACTATTTTCTCGATTCGCTCGCGCATCTGCTCGCGCGAAAGACCCGTAACCTCGCAAAGCGGTTCGAGTGCGAACTCGCGTTGCATAATGCGCGGGTGCGGAATATGCAGACGCTCGGTCGCAACCAAGCGGTCGCCATAGAGCAATATGTCGAGGTCTATCTTGCGCGAAGCGTAAGGCTCGCCCGAGAGCATCTTCTCGCGATACTCCTGCTCGCGGTCGCGACCCAGTTCTACCTCAATACCCTGCAACACGTCGAGCAGTTGCTCCGCCGTGAGCGTGGTGCGCACCACGAATGCACGATTGAGAAAGTCGTTCTGCGACTGAAAGCCCCAAGCCTTCGAGGAGTGGAATGCCGAATGCGCCACCACTTCGCCTGCTCGCTCGCCAATGAGTTTCTCTGCCAGCTTCAATCGGCTCTCAACGTCGCCGATGTTGCCTCCGCCCAAAATTACCGCTTCTACCATAGTTTCGTTGAATTAAGTTGATTATAAATGTTTTATATACTTGCTCACAGCCAGCGCAAAGTGGTTGAAGACGATGCGCGGGTTGCCGTTCTGTCCGATTTGGCGCAATGCCGACTCAATCTGCGCGATGATTGGCTCGATGTTGGCATTGCCGATGAACGGAGCGAACTTGCGACAAAATGCCGCCTCCTCGCCCCACAGGTAACTCGCCTGCGCCAGCCCCGCGTGCAACATATAAGCCTCGCGCAACAGTCGCGAGAAGTCGATGAGCATAGCCCGCTGACGCTCGCGCGAGAGGCCCGCGACCTCGTCTGCCCAATTCATCAGTTCGAGGTGCTTGTCGTTGTACGACAGTCGCATAACGGCGCAGAATGCCTCGAAATTCTCGTGGCGCACATCGTCCTCGCCACCGCCTATCAGACGGCGCAATTCGAGCATATCGCCACCCGCCAATCGTGCCATATTGCGCACCTTCGCCTCGTCGCTCTCGCCCGAGCGGCGGATAATCGGTTCGAGGTCGGCAGCCGTAAGGCGCGGCACGCTGACCTCCTGCGTGCGCGAGATGATGGTTTTCAGCAACAAATCGGCACGCTCCGACACCAGCAGGAAGAGCGTGCGCTCCCACGGCTCCTCCAAAATTTTGAGTATGCGGTTCGATGCCTCCTCGTTCATTGTTTCGGGCAGCCAGATAATCATAAACTTATACTCCGACTCGAAACTCTTGAACGAGAGCGTGCGGATAATCTCCTCCGCCTCCTTGGTCGAGATGACGCCTTTGAGGGTCTTGCCCAGATTGAGCGCGTCGAACCACTGTTGGGGCGAGAAGTAGCCGCCCGTGCGGGAGAACATCTCGCGCCACTGCCCCATAAAGCCGCTGCTCAACACCACCTCGCCGCTCTTCTTGCCCTGTTTGTTCACGGGGAAGACAAAATGGACATCGGGGTGAGCCAATGCCGCGATTTGTCGGCACGAAGGACACTCGCCGCACGAATCGCCGTCGTGGCGGTTGTGGCAGTTGATATACTGCGCATAGGCAATCGCCAGTGGCAGCGTGCCCGCGCCCGCTGCGCCCGTAAAGAGTTGGGCATGGCTGATGCGCCCCGCATCGACGCTCGACGCAAGGTGGCGTTTGAGTTCCTCCTGTCCTATGATATCGGCAAATCGCATAATTCTATCTTCGTCTTAACAACGCTCGGCACATCGCCCGCACATCTATCTTTTCGCGCCATACGGCATACGACAGATAGATAACGAACAGAGCCGTATTCGCCGTATATTTTATTGCAATGTTATGCTCCGGCACAACCGCTTCGCTCACTCCGAACAGCGCGATGCCCGCCACGATGTACTCCGCAATGCGGCGGAAGTCGTAGGGCGTAGGGAAGTACTTGCGATTCAGGGCCAGACTGACGGCAACCATCACAGCCTCGGCAACGAATCGGCTCCACGCCGCGCCGTAGTAGCCCGCGAGCGGAATCAGCACCGCTCCGCCTGCCACCGAGAAGAACAACCCCGTGAGGGTAACCCACAGCGCGAAGCGCGTCTTCTCCTCGCGCTTGTACCAGAACGAGAGGTTGAGCCACACGCCGCTCAAAATGTTGGCACCCAGCACCACAGGCAAAATGTAGATACCCTCGCGGAACGACGCGCCCACAATCAGTGCGAACACATCGCGGTAGAGCGCGATGCCGAGGAATATCGCCATCGACACCATGATGTAGT
>JBNMLI010000026.1:0-10770 GCA_050874765.1 Alistipes sp. | reverse complement strand
TCGCTCACGAGCTCAATACCCCGATTTTCAACATTCAGGGCTACATCTCCACCCTGCTCGACGGCGGTTTGGAGGACGAGTTGGTCAATCGCAAATACCTCGAACGCGCCGAGAAGAGCGTTGACCGTATGATAAACATAATCCACGACCTCGACACCATTTCACGTTTGGAGAGCGATATGACCGAGATGAAGAAGGAGAGTTTCGATGTGGTCGCACTTGCCAAGGAGATTGCCGACGAGGTCGAAATCGAGGCAAAAAAACGCAACATCACCATCACCGTCAAGGAGTCCAACAGCCTGCCATCGCGCTTCTGGGTATCGGCAGACAAGTTCTATATCGGTCAGGTATTCGAGAACCTCATCATCAACTCCATACGCTACGGCAAGGAGGGCGGCCACACCAAAATCAGCTTCCGCGATATGCTCGACAAGGTGCTTATCGAGGTCGAGGACGACGGCATAGGCATAGCCAAGAGCGATGCTCCGCACGTCTTCGAACGCTTCTACCGTACCGACCGCGGACGCTCGCGCGAGCAGGGCGGCACGGGCTTGGGCTTGGCTATCGTCAAGCACATCATCGAGGCTCACGGCGAACACGTCTCCGTGCGCAGCGAACTCGGCAAGGGAAGTACGTTTACCTTCACACTCAAAAAAGTAGAACTGTAACCTATGGTTTCGTTGCTTGCAATCGTGTGGGATTGGAATCCCACCTTCATCAACCTCGGCTCGCTCGACATTCGCTACTACGGCGTTATGTGGGCTGTGGCTCTACTCTTCGGAGGTTGGCTCTTCTCCTACTTCTGCAAACGCGAGGGCAAGAGCGCGGAGTTGGCAGATTCGGCATTTCTCTACATAGCACTCGGTACCATCATCGGTGCGCGTGTGGGACACTGCCTCTTCTACGACCCCGCCTACTACCTGTCGCAACCGTGGACAATCATCACCGAAATCCGCGACGGCGGCATGGCAAGCCACGGCGCGACCATCGGCATACTGCTCTCCATTTGGCTCTGCGCCCGCAAGAACAAGGTTTCGGTGCTGTGGCTCACCGACCGTTTGGCAATCATCGCCCCCATCTGCGGAGCGATAATCCGTCTGGGCAACCTCTTCAACTCCGAAATCGTCGGACGCATCACTTCGGTGCCATGGGGCTTCAAGTTCGTAAGACTCTACCCTAACGTACCTATCGAGAGTATCCCCGCACAGCACCCTACTCAAATCTACGAGGCGTTGTGCTATGTGCTGACTTTCGCTCTGCTGTGGTACCTCTACAAGCGCACCAATGCACCCGCACGCCGCGGTCTGCTCTTCGGCGTCGCCCTGATTGGCATATTCCTCACCCGCTTCTTTATAGAGTATATAAAGATAGAGCAGGAGAAATTCGAGGTCGCCATGATTGACGACATAGGGCTGAATATGGGACAGTTGTTGAGCCTGCCGTTTATCATAATCGGCATCGCCTCCATCTGGTACGCGCTCAAACACAAGCCCGTAGTCGAGGAACCGAAACACACCAACGCCCATACCGCAAAGAAGAAATAACACAGTAGTAGCAACGATGTCGCAGATAGACAACATTATATACAACACTCTCGCCTCGGGGCGCGATTTGTACCTGCCCGATGTGGGCAGCCTGATTGTGCGCCACACGGGCGCGAAACGCCTTTCGGCACGCCGTATGCTTCCACCGCAGACCGCGATTACCCTCTCGAAGGAGGAGCGCGGCGCATCGATTGTCGCACTGATTGCCTCCGCGGCAGACGTTACGCACGAGCGTGCCGAAGCCATCTATCGCAACTGGTTGCAATCAGCCTCGCGCGACGGGCATCTTACAATCGAGGGTGTGGGCGAGATTCGCGACTCCAAGTTTCTGATTGACACACAATTCAACAATCTGATAAATCCTATGGGCAATACCGAAATACGCATACGACCGCTCACGAACTACCTGCTGATTTCGTTTGCTGTATTGAGCCTGCTCTTTGCTCTCGGCGTGGCGGGCTACATCATCTACTCCGAGCAGATATTTGCCGACAAGATGGATAAGGCATCGGTCGGTCGAGCAAACGTGGAGCAAGCGGAACAACCTGTTGCAGAGCCTGTTGAGCCGACAGAACAAACGACACAATCGGAGCAAATGGAGCAAACGGCAACTGCCGAAGAGCCGGCACTAACCGCCCAACCGATTGCAGGCGGGCAGACCGCCGAAACCGCACAACCGATTGATGCAAATGCAATTATACGCACGCAGTCGGGCAGAAGTTATGCCGTGTGGGGCGTCTATATCGAGCAAGCCAATGCCGAGGCGGCACAGCGCAGCGTAAATCGCCGATTCACAGACCTTAACGCCCGCATCTATCGCTATGGCGACCGCTATATGGTTGCGCTCTTCGACTGCGACACACGCAGCGAGTGCGTCAGCCGTGTCGAGCGACTCCGCGAGAGTTCGCGCTCGTTCGGAGATGTATGGGTATATACTAAACGGTAATGATTTCCGCAATCATCACACGCGCGATAGACTTTTTCTATGTCGCACCGATAAGCAAATTTGTGCCGCAACGGATTTTCCGTTACGGCGCGTGCGGTGCGCTGAATATGGTACTCGACGCGCTGTGGTATTTCTTTTTCTATCACTTTGTCGTCTGCAAGCGTTTCGTTTCCTTTCCTTTCGTTACCATTTCGCCACACATCTTTTGCCTTTTGTGTGTTTTTCCTATCACTTTTTTCACGGGGTTTTGGCTCAATCGCCACGTTGCCTTCCGCACCGTGCAGGTGTCGGGACGCAGGCAACTCTGCCGCTATGCCCTGACTGTCGCAGGCTCGCTGTTGCTTAACTATGTGTGTATGAAACTGTTGGTCGAACACGTCGGTTTGTGGGCAACCCCCGCGAAGGTCGCCACGACGCTTATCTGCACCGTATATAGCTATCTGACAGGACGTTACTTCACTTTCACCGACCGCTGACCGCATCACAATGGGAACCAATCACTTCGACCTTTTGTCCGAATCGCAAACAATCTCCGTACCAGCCAAAACAGTCCTGTTGGAGGAGGGGAAAGTGGCTGACCGACTGTATCTTATCCGCAAAGGTTGTCTGCGGTTATTTTTCTACAACGAAGGGAAAGACATCACTTTCCAATTCTTTTTCGAGGGTGATTTTGTCGCTTCGTTCGACAGCATGCACAAACGCGCACCGAGCTTGTTCGGCTTGGAGAGCATCGAGCCGTCGGAACTTGCCGTCATAGGCAGGGAGGAGTTTTACTCGCTCATAAACAGCAACTTGCAGGCACGGCAGTTGTACGAAGAGAAACTCATCGACCGCTTCCGCGCCTATCAGTGCCTGTTTCTGTCGCGAATAAAGAACACTCCGCAACAACGCTATGAGGAGTTACTGAAAGAGTATCCCGCTATCATACAGCGAGTTCCGCAACACTACATCGCATCGTATCTCGGCATCACACCCGTTTCGTTATCGCGCATCAGAAATCGCCGTTAGCCCCCCCCCACACACACATTTCTTTACATTTGTTATCGTTCTGATTCTGTGCCAATACCGAACTTTGCACCACAAACAAAAACGTGGCAAGCAATGAAGAAAATTTTTGTAATTGATTGGTTATTAGTATTTGCATTCATTTTGTCGGCAACGTCGGGCATAGGGCTGCACATCGCGGGACATCACTGCACGCACGAAGTATGGCATAATTGGGCTGTGTTTCACGTTGTTGCGAGCCTGCTGTTTCTCATCGCCGCAATCCTCCACATATCAACGCATTGGCAGTGGTTTAAGAGCATTGTGAAGAACGGAATCGGCAAGAAGAGCCGAGTTCCCGTTGTGCTGTCGGTAGTGTTTCTGTTTGTGGTAGTTACGGGAATTATTCTACTTGGAGTCAGCGGGGCAAACTCCCGCATAGGATTGTTGCACTATAAAATAGGAATTGTCGCGATAGTCCTATGCACGGGGCATATACTGAAACGCATCAAGCGTTTTCCTCTTTGAGTTTCTGCAACTCGTACATACGGTCGCGGTAGCGGGCGGCAGCGAGGAAGTCGAGCGACTTGGCGGCGCGTTCCATATCCTCTTTCGCCTTGGCAATCAGCGCGTCTATGTTTTCGCTTGCGGCGTAAGCCTTTGCGACATCGGCAGCCTGCGGATAGTCCGCACGCTCGGCAGGACGGTCGTAAACAGCCACATTGGCATCGGCATTTTCGGCATTGGCAAGCAGCAGGCTCTGTCCCGAGCCACTGCGTTGTGCCTTGCGGGGCAACATTCCGTGTTCCATATTGTAGCGCACCTGCTTCTCGCGACGGCGGTTGCTCTCCTCGATGGCTATGCGCATCGAGTCGGTGCATTTGTCGGCATACATAATCACATTGCCGTTGGAGTGGCGGGCGGCACGACCCGCAATCTGTGTGATTGCCCGCACGTTACGCAAGATACCCTCCTTGTCGGCATCGAGTATGGCGACAAGCGCAACCTCGGGCAGGTCGATGCCCTCGCGCAACAGATTGACACCTATCAGCACATCGAACATACCCGCACGCAGGTCTTCGAGAATCTGCACGCGCTCCAACGTATCGACATCGGAGTGTATGTAGCGGTTGCGCACGCCGACGCGGTCGAGGTACTTCGACAACTCCTCCGCCATACGCTTGGTGATGGTCGTAACGATGATTTTGTCGTCGCGCTTGGCGTAGCGGTCAATCTCTTCGAGCAGGTCGTCGATTTGGTTTTGTGTTACGCGCACCTCCAAAGGCGGGTCTATCAATCCCGTAGGGCGTATAATCTGCTCGACGACAACGCTTTCGCTCTTGACAATTTCATAGTCGGCAGGTGTTGCACTGACGTATATGGTTGTGCCTTGCAGTTGCTCGAACTCCTCGAATTTGAGCGGACGGTTATCCTTGGCTGCGGGCAGGCGGAAGCCGTACTCGACCAAGTTCTCCTTGCGGGCGCGGTCGCCGCCATACATGGCACGCACCTGCGGAATGGTAACGTGGCTCTCGTCGATGACCATCAGGTAGTCCTTCGGGAAGTAGTCGAGCAGGCAGAACGGACGCGTACCAGCCTTGCGGCCATCGAAGTAGCGCGAGTAGTTCTCGATGCCGGGGCAGTAGCCCAACTCCTTAATCATCTCCAAGTCGTACTCGACGCGCTGTTTCAGTCGTTGAGCCTCGGCTGTGCGACCCTCGTTCTCGAAAAACGCCACCTGCTTGCCCATATCCAGATAGATTTGGCTGACCGCTGTGGCGATGCGCTCCTTGGTCGTAACAAACAGATTGGCAGGGAATATGGTTACCTCGTCCAAAGTTTCGAGTCGGTGTCCCGACACGGCATCTATCGACTGAATAGCCTCGATTTCGTTGTCGAAGAACATCACGCGATAGCACTGGTTGCCGATGGCGGACATTATGTCAATCGTGTCGCCCGTTACGCGGAACGTGGCAGGTGCGAGTTCGCGCTCGGTGCGGGTATAGAGAGCTTCGATGAGGCGGTAGAGGAAGTGCTTGTAACTGACCACATCGCCCACCTTGATGCTTATTGACGTGGCGTGGAAGTCGGCGGGGTTGCCAATACCGTAGAGGCACGAAACGCTCGACACGACGATGATGTCGCGCCGACCCGACAGCAGTGCCGAGGTGGCACTCAACCGCATCTTCTCGATTTCGGCATTGATGGCGAGGTCTTTTTCGATGTAGGTATCGGTTGCGGGCAGGTAGGCTTCGGGCTGGTAGTAGTCGTAGTACGACACGAAATACTCGACGGCGTTGTCGGGGAAAAAGTTTTTGAATTCGCCGTACAGCTGCGCTGCGAGCGTCTTATTGTGGCTCAAAACGAGCGTCGGACGATTGAGGTCGGCTATGACGTTGGCAACCGTGAAGGTCTTGCCCGAACCCGTAACACCGAGCAGGGTGTTATGCTCCGAGCCGCCGCGAATCGCCTGTTCCAATTCGGCGATTGCCTCGGGCTGGTCGCCCGTAGGCTTGTAATCCGATACCAACTTGAAATCCATAATGCAAAGATAGTGCAAGGCAGGTGCAATACAAAATTTTTTGTATTGTCGTTTATGTAAAGACAAATACACTCGGGATAAAAAATGAATGGATTCATTTTGTTCTCCGCTCGGTTTGCACTATTTTTACAGAAAATAGGCAGCGGCTCGGCAATAAAAACAAAAGCGTGCTTTTGTTTTGTATTGCGCTCGCCTTGCACTATCTTTGCCAAAGAAATGATTGACCGCGAAACCATAGACCGCATTTATGCCGCTGCCGACATAGTAGATGTCATCAGCGACTACGTTACGCTCAAACGAAAGGGCGTAAACTATCAGGCGTGCTGTCCGTTCCACAACGAGAAAACGCCGTCGTTCGTGGTGTCGCCGTCGAAGGGCGTCTTCAAGTGTTTCGGTTGCGGCAAGGGCGGCAATGCCGTAACGTTCGTGATGGAACACGAAGGCGTTACCTACCCCGAGGCACTGAAAATAGTGGCGAAGAAGTACGGCATCGAGGTGCGCGAGAAGGAGCTGACCGAGGAGGATATTCGTCGCAACGACAATCGCGAGAGTATGTTCACGCTCAACTCGTGGGCATCGGATTACTTTGCCGAATATCTGCATCAGAGCGATGAGGGTATGAGCGTCGGTATGACCTATTTCCGTCAGAAGCGCGGTTTTACGGACGCGACAATCAAGAAATTCGGTTTGGGTTTCTGTCCGTCGAAGGGCGACAAGATGACGCAAGACGCGCTCACGGCGGGTTACAAAGAGGAGTTTCTGCTCTCGACGGGTCTGTCGATAAAGCGCGAAAGCGACGGGCGCATTTACGACCGATTCCGCGAGCGTGTGATGTTCCCCGTCCACAACATCTCGGGACGCATAGTCGCATTCGGCGGTCGAACGTTGCGCACCGACAAGAGCGTCGCCAAGTATCAGAATTCGCCCGAGAGCGAGATATACAGCAAGAAAAACGAACTCTACGGACTCTTTTTTGCCAAGAAAGCCATTCAGCAACAGGATTTTGCGATAATGGTCGAGGGTTACACCGATGTGATTTCGATGCATCAGGCGGGCGTGGAGAATGTGGTCGCCTCGTCGGGTACATCGCTCACGACCGAGCAAATTCGTCTGCTGGGCAGGTTCACGCGCAACATAACCGTCATCTACGATGGCGACTCGGCCGGTATACACGCCTCGTTGCGCGGAATAGATATGATTCTGCGCGAGGGTATGAACGTGCGGGTGGTATTGTTGCCCGAGCCCGAAGACCCCGATTCGTTTGCCCGCGCCCACACCTCCGACGAGGTGCATGCCTACATAAAGGAACACGAGGAGAACTTCATAACATTCAAGGCGAAACTTCTGTTGCGCGATGCGGCGGACGACCCGATAAAGCGGTCGGAGGTGATTGGCGACATCGTACAGTCGATAGCGCAGATTCCCGACAACATACAGCGGTCGCTGTTTGTGCAGGAGTGTGCCAAGATTATGGACATCGACGCTTCACTGTTGGTCGGCGAGGTGGCTCGCAAGCGAATGACGGCACTCGGCGACAAGGAGGCGGAGGAGTTTCTCAATCGTCAGCAACGATTGCGCCGAGCCGAGGAGCGCGAGCGCGGAGCGGCGACTGCCGAAGCGCAGGAGAAAATCGGGGCGACACCCGTAGGCAGCAGCAGCGACGCATTGGAACGCGAAATCATACAGTACCTGTTGCGCTACGGCGATTGCAACTACGACTTCAAGGAGGGCAAAGAGTACATTTCGGTAAATGTCGAGGCGCAGATTATATCGGAACTCGACGACGACGAAACGCAGATGATGAATCCCGCATACAACGAGATTCTCTCGATATATCGCAAGGCATACGCCGAGGGGCGCAAGGTCGAGATGCACGAACTCATCAACAACCCCAACCCCGATGTGTGCAATGCGGCGATAGACATAATCACCTCGGAGGAGAATTACACCGAGAGTGCCATTTGGGAGCAGAACGAGGTACACTCGAAGAGCGAATCGGAGATGTTGCGCGAGGGTGTGCCGAAGGCGTTGTTGCTGTTCAAGTCGAAGTCGGTGGCGCGTATGATTGCCGATTTGCAGGCGAAGTTAAGTGACAAGAGCCTGAGCGACGAGAAGATGCTCGAATTGGCAGAGAGTCTGAACAATCTCAACCGCGTGAAAGTGATGTTGGCACGCAAAATCAAGCGGTTGCTCGTGTAAGCGAGTGATACAAAGTCGCAAAAAAGCATTATATTTGCACCCCGATTGCTTCACAACGCAAGTGGCGAGCGAGGCAGGAGGAAAGAAGAAAGGCAAGAAAAATGGCAGATTACAAGAACATAAGCGTTCGCAACAAGCGTGCGACATTCGACTACGAGATACTCGAAGAGTATGTCGCAGGCGTTGTTCTGGGCGGCACCGAAATCAAGTCGATTCGTATGGGCAAGGTTTCGATGGTCGATAGTTACTGCTATTTCGACAAAGGCGAGTTGTGGATTCGCGGCGTGAACATTGCCGAGTATTCGTGGGGAACGTGCAACAATCACATACCCAAGCGCGACCGCAAGTTGTTGCTCACGCGGCGCGAAATTGCCAAACTTACGCGGGCGATGCAGGACAAGGGCTTGACGATAGTCGGCTTGCGACTGTTTCTGAACGAGCGCGGTTTGGTGAAAATCGTAATCGGCTTGGCGCGCGGTCGCAAGACCTACGACAAGCGCGAATATCTGAAAGAGAACGATGCGCGACGAGAGATGGACAAGGCTCTCAAACGCTTTAAGTAATAGGCTATGGCACTGATACTGTGTATAGAAACCGGCACCGACGTATGTTCGGTCGGCATTGCGAAGGACGGCGAACTGCTCTCGTTGCGCGAGAGCGACGAGGGGCGCGACCACGCCAAGAAGGTCGGCGTGTTTGTCGATGAACTCCTGCGCGAAACCGGCATTGCGCCCGACGATTTGGACGCGGTGGCAGTCGGTAAAGGACCGGGCTCATACACGGGTTTGCGCATAGGCGTGTCGTTTGCAAAGGGCTTGTGCTACGGCACGGGCAAACCGCTCATAGCCGTCAATTCGCTCGCATCGCTTGCCGAGGTGGCTCGCGAGGATTACGAAGCGGGCATCATCGATGTCGAGAATTGGGACGAGGCTCTGTTGTGTCCGATGGTCGATGCACGGCGCATGGAGGTTTATGCACAGGTGTTCGACACGGCGGGCGATGCTCGCAGCGAGGTGTCGGCAGAGGTAGTTACGGAGGAGTCGTTTGCCGAGTACCGTCGCGCGTGCAAGGAGTTTGTCATCTTCGGCAGTGGCGCGGCAAAGTGTGCCGATGTGTTGAGCGATGCTGTGGCAGTGGCAGATGTCGTGCCGTCGGTACGCGGTATGGTATCGCTGGCGGAGCGGGCATTCGTGGCGGGCGATTTTGCTGATGTCGCCTATTTCGAGCCGTTCTATCTCAAAGATTTCGTCGTTACGACATCGAAGAAGCGATTTTTCTAACAATCACCGATTTACATAGTATGATAGTTGCGCAGTTCGTGGCGTAACTCCTTTTCGCGTCCGCCCATACAGCGGTCGGCAAGTGCGTGGAAGCGTGCCGAGTGGTTGTGGTGGACGGTGTGGCACAGTTCGTGGATTATGACATAGTCCTGCAAATGGGCAGGCAGGGTCATCAGGAACAGCGACAGCGAGATATTGTTCTCGCCCGTGCAACAGCCCCACTTGGTACGCGCCAAGCGAATCGTTACGCGACCGTAGTGGAAGCCGAATTTCTGCGCGAAATACTCCACTCGCGCGGGTAGTACGCGCTTTGCCTCGCGACGCAGAGCCTCGATTTCGTCGGGTGTGCAGATGTGGCGGTTGCTCTGAATCGCCATCACCCGCTCGCGCGTGCGGGCAATCCACTCGGCTTTACTCTCGGCAAATGCCAATGCCCGCGCCCGTGAGATGCCCACGGGGAAACTCAACCGCACCTCGCCCGACGGTTTGACGGCGAGCGAGATACGGCGATTGCGTGCGCTCTGCGAGAGCGTCAGCGTGCCGAGCGTGGAGTGGTCGATTTGCACAACAGACATACCGCCCTATTTCGTTGCTATTTTATCCAATCCCGCATCGGTCAGGTGCAGAGTACGCGAGCCATCGTCGGCGATGTGGTACTCGAACTGCATATACGAAAACCAAATTGCCAGCGTCGCCGTTCGATAGAACAGCAATTTATCAATCGCATTATCGAGTTCGTCCTCGGTCGGCGGATTATCGGGCGTATGACCTATAAGCGCGAGTTGCGTGCGCAGAATATCGTCAAGCACGATTGTCAAGTGGAGCGGTGCATCGCTGTCGTCCTCGGTGGAGATTGTCATCGTAGTTTCGTCGCACGAACAGTTTATCGGCGACATATACAACTCGCAATCATAGATGAGCGAGTAGCCCGCGATGTTGTAGGCTTGTTTACTCTGACCGCATATAGCGTGCCTATCTATGTTAGGATTCAGTTCGGCTACTTCTGTCGCATCGGCTATTGCACGGCGAGCCTGCGACAGCTTGGCGAGGCGTTCGGCAGAGAGCGGCTCGACATAGGCGAGAGTGGCGAAAATAGCAAACGAGATAATTGTAATATACAGATAGACACCGCGTTTACGCCACGCGAGCAGAGCCATCGTAATGGTCATAATCGCACCGCAGGCGACTAAATATACGCGCAGTTCGGTCAATCCGTAGTCGGCGATGCGTTGAGCGACACCGACCCAAAACAGCACTATCGTGGGTAGTGTAACG
>JBNMLI010000025.1:0-10930 GCA_050874765.1 Alistipes sp. | reverse complement strand
CTCCAATGCCCACTGTCGCATACCTGCCGCGATGGCATCTGCCACATCGGGCGTAAGCGGAGTGTTGCTCTCGATGGTGTCGATGAGAGCCTCGTAGGTCTGTTTGTTGAGATACTTGCGCATCTGACGGCGACCGAATACACGCTCGCCGAAGTAGTCGGACGGATTGTTGCTCGGAGCCTCGACCGGAACAGCGGTGTGATTCATTGCCGCCTCCAACATGTTGAATCGAAGTAATGACATAATTTTCGTTTTTTACGCCGCTTGCCGATTGATTTATCGATAATCGGCAAACGCGAGTTTTATTTCCTGTTTTATGGTGCAAATATATATGGTTTTCGGGGAAATATGTTCACAAATTCGCACATTTTTGCAATAAAAATTTCGCTACATATCGTTTGTCGATAATTAAAATGTACACTGCGTGAAAATTTTAGAAAACCGCCCGTGTGCTGTTATTTTTATAACATTATTCTTGAAGATTGGGAAATAATTATTATCTTTATGCGAATTTTCGGATTCGACCCGTAATGTGGCTCGTCTGCAACCGATTTATCGGGCAAAAGACGCCGCGCGAAGGAGCAAAACTAAAATTTACGGAAAACCCTAAACTAATTAAAACATACTATGGCAAAAACCAATCGTGAAAAGCTCTTTGCCGAATTCCCGCCCGTTTCGACGGAGGCGTGGGAAGCGGCGATAGCGGTCGACCTGAAAGGTGCCGACTATGAGCGAAAACTGGTATGGCGAACTAATGAAGGCTTCAATGTTCGTCCGTACTATCGTGCCGAGAATCTCGAAGGTTTGGCAACGCTCGGAACAAATGCGGGCGAATTCCCTTACCTGCGAGGCGTAAGCGGCGACAACAACTGGCTGACGCATCAGACCATCGAGGTCGAAAAGCCGGCCGAGGCGAATGCCTTGGCATTGAAGATGCTCAACGCCGGAGTCGATTCCATCGGCTTCGACATCAAGAACGAGGCATTCTCGGCAGAGGATTTGGACGTGCTGTTGCACGAGATTTTCCTGCCGGCGGTAGATGTAACGTTCTCGGGCAAGAAGATGCCGCACATCGCAGAACTCGTGCTGGCAAAGGCGGAGAAAGAGGGCATCGGCAAAGATGACCTGCGCGTAAACTTCTGCATAGACCCGATTATCAAGCACCTCTCGCTCCGAGGCAAATGGGGCGAAAAGTGCGGCGGCACAAAGTGCTTCGAAAAGATTGCACACTTGGCACGCCTTACGAAGGAGTACAAGAATGTGCGCGTGGTAACCGTTTCGGGACACATCTTCTCCGATGCGGGCTCGACCATCGTCGAGGAACTCGGCTTTACGCTGGCTGTCGCTCACGAGTATCTCGTGCGCCTGATGGAGCAGGGATTGAGCATCGACGAGGCTGCGCTGAAAATCCGTTTTGCATTTGCCGTAACGTCGAACTACTTTATGGAGATGGCGAAATTCCGCGCTGCGCGTCTGTTGTGGGCGAACATCGTCAAGGCGTACAATCCGACCATCGAATGCTCGTGCAAGATGTTCACGCACGCACGCACTTCGTCTTGGAATCAGACGGTGTATGACCCTTATGTAAATATGTTGCGCGGCACGACCGAGGCTATGTCGGCTGCTCTGGCAGGCGTTCACTCGTTGGAGGTTCTGCCGTTCGACCACGCATTCGAGGCTCCGACCGAGTTTTCCTACCGCATCGCACGCAACGAGAGCCTGTTGCTCAAACACGAGGCTCATTTCGACCAAGTCATCGACCCTGCGGGCGGCTCGTACTACATCGAGAATCTGACCAAGAGCATCGGCGACGAGGCTTGGAAACTCTTCCTCGAAGTGGAGGAGAAGGGCGGCTACGCAAAGGCATTCGAGGAGGGCTTCGTAGTGGAGCGCATCAAGGCTTCGGCGGCTGCCAAGGACAAGGCTATCGCAACGCGCCGTCAGTCCATTTTGGGTGCCAACCAGTTCCCTAACTTTACCGAGGTTGCCGACAAGGCAGTCAGCGAGAGCGTCGTTGAGCGTCCTGCGGGCGAAGGCAATGTAATCACGCCATACCGTGGCGCGATGGCATTCGAGCAGATGCGTCTGCACGTTGACCGCAGCGGCAAGGAGCCGAAGGCATTTATGCTCACTTGCGGCAGTCTGGCGATGGCTCGCGCCCGTGCGCAGTTCTCGTGCAACTTCTTCGCTTGTGCCGGTATTCGCGTGATAGACAACACGTTCTTCAAGTCGTTGGAGGAGGGTGTCAAGGCGGCACTCGACTCGAAAGCGGAAATCGTGGTTGTCTGCGCATCGGACGACGACTATGCAGAGGTGGCTCCGAAAATCAAGGAGATGCTCGGCGACAAGGCCATTTTGGTCGTTGCGGGCGCACCGGCCTGCATGGAGGAGTTGCAGGCAAAGGGTATCAACAATTTCATCAGCATCAAAAGCAACGTACTCGAAACGCTGCGCGGCTACTTGAAGCAGATGGGTATCTAAATGGAGGTAAAGAAAATGAGAGCAAAATTTTCGGAATTGAAATATGCCGCAGACGCTGCCAAGCACTGCGGAGCCAAGAGCGTTAAGGAGCCTTGGCTGACTGCCGAACAGATACCCGTCAAGGACGGCTATACGGCAGAGGATTTGGAGGGTATGGAGCATCTCAACTATGCTGCGGGACTCGCTCCGTTCCTTCGCGGACCATACTCGACGATGTATGTTATGCGTCCGTGGACGATTCGTCAGTACGCAGGTTTCTCGACTGCCGAGGAGTCGAACGCATTTTACCGTCGTAACCTCGCGGCAGGTCAGAAGGGTCTGTCGGTTGCATTCGACCTTGCTACGCACCGCGGCTACGATGCCGACCACCCGCGTGTTGTGGGCGACGTCGGTAAGGCGGGTGTGTCCATCTGCTCGGTAGAGGATATGAAAGTGCTGTTCAACGGCATTCCGCTCGATAAGATGTCGGTGTCGATGACCATGAACGGTGCCGTGTTGCCGGTATTGGCATTCTATATCGTTACGGGCTTGGAGCAGGGCTGCACGCTCGACCAGTTGGCAGGTACGATTCAGAACGATATTCTTAAAGAGTTCATGGTGCGTAATACCTATATTTACCCACCGAAGTTCTCGATGAAGATTATCGCCGATATTTTCGAGTACACCTCGAAAAATATGCCTAAATTCAACTCGATTTCCATCTCGGGTTACCACATGCAGGAGGCAGGTGCTACGGCAGACATCGAGTTGGCATATACGCTTGCCGACGGTTTGGAGTACCTGCGTGCGGGTATCAACGCCGGTATGTCCATCGACGTATTCGCTCCGCGTCTGTCGTTCTTCTGGGCTATCGGTATGAACCACTTTATGGAGATTGCCAAGATGCGTGCGGCGCGTATGTTGTGGGCGAAGATTGTCAAGCAGTTCGACCCGAAGAATCCGAAGTCGCTCGCGCTGCGTACCCACTCGCAGACCTCGGGTTGGTCGCTCACCGAGCAGGACCCGTTCAACAACGTGGGTCGTACCGCAATCGAGGCTATGGGTGCAGCACTGGGTCATACCCAGTCGTTGCACACCAACGCATTGGACGAGGCTATCGCGCTGCCGACCGACTTCTCGGCTCGTATTGCGCGTAACACGCAGATTTACATTCAGGAGGAGACCAGCATCTGCCGCTCGGTCGACCCGTGGGCAGGTTCGTACTATGTAGAGTCGCTGACCAACGAGATTGCTCACAAGGCTTGGGAGCATATTCAGGAGGTCGAGAAACTCGGCGGTATGGCAAAGGCCATCGAAACGGGTATTCCGAAGGTGCGTATCGAGGAGGCTGCGGCACGCACGCAGGCGCGTATCGATGCAGGCGAGCAGAAGATTATCGGTCTGAACGAGTTCCGTTTGGAGAAAGAGGCTCCTATCGACATTCTTGCCGTCGATAACACGGCAGTGCGCGAGAGCCAAATCAAGCGTCTGAACGACTTGCGCGCTCACCGCGACCAAGCAGCCGTCGATAAGGCTTTGGAGGCTATTACCAAGTGTGTCGAAACGGGCGAGGGCAACCTGCTCGAGTTGGCAGTCGAGGCAGCGAAGGTTCGCGCAACGCTGGGCGAAATCTCCTACGCATGCGAAAAGATTGTAGGTCGCTACAAGGCAGTCATTCGTTCAATTTCAGGTGTTTACAGTGCAGCAATGAAGACAGACGAGAAATTCGAGAAAGCAAAACAAATGTGCGCCGATTTCGCGAAGCGCGAAGGTCGTCAGCCTCGTATAATGGTCGCGAAACTCGGTCAGGACGGACACGACCGTGGTGCAAAGGTGGTCGCTACGGGTTATGCCGACATCGGTTTCGATGTGGATATGGGTCCGTTGTTCCAGACCCCTGCCGAGGCAGCAAAGCAGGCAGTGGAGAACGACGTGCATATCGTCGGCGTTTCGTCGCTTGCGGCAGGACACCTGACGCTCGTTCCGCAGATTATCGCCGAGTTGAAGAAACTCGGTCGCGAGGATATTATCGTGGTTGTCGGCGGTGTGATTCCGGCACAGGACTACGATGAGTTGTATCGCGATGGTGCGGCTGCGATTTTCGGTCCGGGTACCAAAATCGCAGATTCGGCTATCAAGATGCTCGAAATCCTCGGCGAATAATCCGCCGTCAAGGCTCAACAGAAATCGGAGTTACCCGTGCGGGTAACTCCGATTTCTTATGATTTAGTGAACGAGTTTTTGATGTCATTACCCATAAAAGAGGTAATGATGCCAAAAATGGCGCTTATTTGAGGTAATTATTGGGGCAAGAGATTAATGTTTCTTGCCCCTGTTTTTGGTTGCTTTTCCATCGTTGCTTTGCAGAAAAAGATACCGCTGGACAAAATCCTTGAAATGCTCATTCGACAGCCCGCAATGCAATCGCAGATGGTCTTTCAAATGACCGAAAAATGACTCGATTGAATTAGAGGTTTTCGGAACATTTGGGAATCTGGTATAGTTAAACATATTCGGTATGGCTCGCATAATATGAGTCGCACTACGATGCAGCATCTTATGCGTAAACCACCATTTCCCGCTCTGCTCATCGATGCTCTTTTCGTTTATATATTCTTCGTATTTGGCGCACCATTCGATAAATGCACGCAGCCATAATTGTGCCTGCTCATGACTCTCTACTCTGCTTAAATAGCATACTAACTCTCGCAGTTCACGAGCCGCCTCGCTTTGAGGTCGCTTTGTCAGCCACGAACATATCTCATTTGTAATATGAAACGTGCATCGCTGAATAATCGCCTCCGGACACACCTCTCGCACAGCTTTTATAATGTTGGCACCACCATCGCACGTTACACTCTCTATATCTATACCCACATCTTTGATTGCTCGCAAATCCTCCTTTAACTCCCGTAATGCCTCGCCTTTGGTGAGGCGATAAAGTATGGTCATCTTGATGTTATGGTCGCGATAAAGTAGCAGACAAACCTTATTGGTAAAGTATGTGCCGTCAATCAAAAGATTTACCTTCTCCCGCTTCTGAATCTGCCATGTCGGACATGTGGGCAGTACCTTATAGAAATAGCGTTTTAGCGTGCGCTCGCTATAACCGCTCGCTTGGGATAGTTGGGAAATACTCTGTTTATCCCTCACCCAATGTGCAAACCAAACGAACATATTTTTATCGGAAACACTCGGTCGCCTATCTGTAAAATAACGACTGCAACTTTTGCAAAAATAGCGAGAACTGCCCTCGCGTTTACCCTTTTTTATCGTGTCTAAAGAGCCGCAATGCGGACACTTGATTTTGCGTATTTTTACCATAAAAAATAGAGATTAGTAGAAAACGTTTTCTACTAACCTCTAATTTATCGCTGTAATACGCAAATATATAGGCTTTTATCTTTTTGCCCAAGCGCCATTTTTGGCATCATTACCATAAAAGAAATCTGCACCATTTCGGAATAGAAATGGTGCAGACATTTTGTATTGCGTAATTTTCGTTACGCAATTAACGTAATGGGATTATTCGATTTCCCAGTCGTAGCCGTCTTTGCGGTCCTTGACGCGAATGCCGATTTTGGTCAGCTCGTCGCGGATATGGTCGGACAAAGCCCAGTTCTTGGCTGTCTTTGCCTCCATACGCATATCGAGCAACATATTCACGAGCGGGGTGAGCATATCGCCGCCTGCCGTCTGTGCCTGCTTCTCGTCGCGCAAGCCCAAAATGTCGAATACCCAGCGATTTACCGTCGCGCGGAGCGTTGCCAAATCCTCTGCCGTGATGCTCTGCTGTCCCTCGGCAAGCGAGTTGAAGTGGCGCACCCAATCGAACAGTGCCGAGATGACCATCGGTGAGTTGAGGTCGTCAGCCATCGCTGACTCACAGCGATTTGCAAGGTCCGTAACATCTACCGTCGAGTGGTCGGACGGCTTCACCTTGCCCAACGCCTCGATGCCCTTCATCAGTCGGTCCAAGCCCTTCTCGGCTGCCTGCAACGCATCGTTCGAGAAATCGAGCGTCGAGCGGTAGTGCGCCTGCAAGATGAAGAAGCGTATTGTCATAGGCGAATATGCCTGCGAGAGCAAGTCGTGCGCGCCCGTAAACATCTGTTCCAGAGTGATAAAGTTACCGAGCGACTTGCCCATCTTCTGACCGTTGATGGTCATCATGTTGTTGTGTACCCAGTAGCGTGCCGAGTCGTGGCCGAGCGCGGCGGTCGATTGGGCAATCTCGCATTCGTGGTGCGGGAACATCAGGTCCATACCGCCTCCGTGAATGTCGAACTGCTCGCCCAAGTACTTGGTACTCATTGCCGAACACTCCATGTGCCAACCCGGGAAACCGTCGCTCCACGGCGATGGCCAGCGCATGATATGCTCGGGCGAGGCCTTTTTCCACAGCGCGAAGTCGAACGAATGATGCTTATCGTCCTGACCATCAAGCGTTCGCGTGTTGGTTACGATGTCGTCGAGGTTGCGACCCGACAGCCGACCGTAGTGGTATTTTTTGTTGTATTTCTCGACATCGAAATAGATGGAACCATTTGATTCATAGGCAAATCCCGCGTCGAGAATCTTCTTTACGAATTCGATTTGCTCGATTATGTGGCCCGATGCGAACGGCTCGATTGACGGCGTAAGCACATTCAGAGCCTCCATTGCATGGTGGTAACGCTCTGTGTAGTAGTGCGCTATCTCCATCGGCTCCAACTGCTCCAAGCGGGCTTTCTTCTCGATTTTGTCCTCGCCTTCGTCGGCATCGTGTTCGAGGTGGCCTACGTCGGTTATATTCCTGACATAGCGCACTTTATAGCCTTCGGCACGCAGGTAGCGGAAGAGCAAATCGAACGTGATGGCAGGTCGTGCGTGTCCCAAATGCGGGTCGCCATAGACGGTCGGACCGCAAACATACATACCCACATGCGGGGCATTTATAGGCTCGAAGACCTCTTTGGTACGAGTCAAAGTGTTATAAAGGGTAAGTTTCGGTGTTTCCATTTCTTTCCTTTTGTTATTGTTTTGCCTGTTTTGGGCTTTCGTTTTGTTGCGTTTTGTTTCCTTTTTTTGCGAGCGAATCCGCGGCTGCCGTCTTTTCGGCATCGGTCAGGATAAGGTCCTTGTCATCGGCTCCGAGCAGTCGGTAGTAGTCGTTGATGCTTTGCACCACCTCTTCGCGATTGGAGTATGCGGCGAGGTAGTAGAGTTGCGAGAGTTCGTCGAGTTTGTCGTCGATGATACCCGTAACGAGGTCGCCCTGCACACCCTCGAACTGCAAATAGTATTCGATATAGTCGATGAGCGTATCGGCGTATGCCAACAGCAACATATCGCCCTTGTCGAATGCGCCGATGGCGTAGTATGCCTCGATGAAGGGATAGGTGTTAGCCTCGGTGAAGCGCAGTTGCGTGATTGGCAGTTCCTCCAAGCCCTTGTCGAGCAACTCCTCGGCACGCTCGTAGTTGCCGCGGCGGATATACTCTTTTGCCACGCGGGCAAATGCTTCGCGAGCGCGCGACACCATCAGGTTGTACTGCGTGAAGTAATCGACATAGACGCGCTTGTCCTTGATGTTGCCGTAGCGCAGTGTGTGCATAAGTTTGTCGTAGGCGTAGTCGGCATCGATGCGTCCGATGTCCCACGAGGTTTTGTAAGGTGTGAGAATCGGCACGAGGCGATAGCTGTAACCATCGAATTGGAGGTAATCGACCAGTCCGAAGTTTTGCAGGACATAGACCTGTGTGAAGTAGATTGGTCGCTTCCAGTCGAAGTTTGCCAGAAGGTCGAGCAACATCAGTTCGGCACGCGAAATGGAGGATTTGCGCAGTTCGATATAGACGGTATCGACCATCAAATCGCGGTCGCTCTCCTTGACTATGCCCGAGGCGATGGCGTTGTCCTTATTGACGGGCAGTGCGATGCGCTTGGTCGGGATATAGTCGGTAGGTGAGCCTATGCCGACATCGATGCGGGTGCGCGGGTCGTCGCTGCGGACAAAGTCGATAACTTCGCGGATATCGACCACGCGGTCGATTTTGGAATTGACGGGCAACCAGTCGTTTACGAACGAATACTTTTCGCGCGGGAGCGAGAACGGAATGCCCTCCGCCTCGTTGGCACGGCACTTCATCTCATCGACATACCACTCGCCGTCGAGGTAGCTCGAATTCATGATGCGCACATCGGTACGCACGCCATCGACCTCCTGATTGAACCAAAGCGGGAAGGTGTCGTTGTCGCCGTAATTGATGATAATCGGGCTGACACCCTCCTTCTCGACTATGGAGGAGAGGTAGTTGTAGCCCACATCGCGAGCCATGGAGCGGTGGGAGCGGTCGTGGTCGTCCCAGTTTTGGGCGCAGAGTATGCCCGGTATGCCCATGCAGAGCAATGTAGCCACGGCAGCGTTGGCGATGCTGTCGCGGCGCGTAATTTTTTGCAGAAGGTCGCGCACGGCAAGCACGCCCAAGCCTATCCACATACAGAAGGCGTAGAACGAACCCGCATAGACATAGTCGCGCTCGCGCACCTCGCCCGGTGAGGAGTTGAAATAGACCACCTCGGCGATGCCCATCATGATGAAGAGCCACATGACGATGGTGAAGTTGCGCTGGTCGCGGTTGAGTTGATAGACAAGTCCTATGATACCGAGCAGGAACGGCAGGAAGAAGTAGGTATTGCGGGCGCGATTCTCTGCCATTTCGCGCGGGAGGTTGTCCTGTGGTCCGAGGTAGAGGCGGTCGATAGGTTTGATGCCCGAGAGCCAGTTGCCGTTGGTGATGGTAACATCGGTAGCCTGAATATCGTCCTGCCGACCGACGAAATTCCAAAGGAAATAGCGCCAGTACATGTAGTTGAGCTGGTAGGAGAGGAAGTAGTGGACATTCTCGGCAAAGGTCGGCTCGACGATGGTGCGCGTCTGCTCGCCATCGTTGTAGGGAACTTTATGACCGTAGTCCAAAACCTCTTGACGGATAGGGCGACCGCTTTGGTCGCGCAGGATTTCGCCCTTGTCGTCGCGGGCAAAGTCCATCTTGGTGCGGTAGGCTGCCCACGGCTTATAGTCGCGCTCGCCTTTGAGGTAGTTCCACATACGCGGGAAGAGGTGCATAAACTGCGGCGGATAGACATAGTCATCGACCGTAGTACGACGGACATATTTGCCCGTACTCTTGTCGAGGTTGTAGAACGAACGCTCGGTGTAGTCCACCACAGGTGCGGCGTATGATGCGCCGTAGAGCAACGGGCGGTTGCCGTACTGGTCGCGGTTCAGCACCGAGAGCAGAGCCGACGGGTTGTCGGGGTTGTTGCTGTTCATCGGCGGATTGACTGCCGCGCGTATGGTCATGGCTGCGTAGGAGGAGAATCCGAGCATAATCATCGTTACCGACACTGCCAGCAGGTTCCACAGACGGCGGCCGTGCTTATGCGTTGCATAGACGGCGTAGCCCAAAGCGGCGAACATGGCGAGGACGAAGGTAACGATACCCGAATTGACGGGCAGCGAGAGCGTATTGACGAAGAAGACATCGACCATTGCGCCCAGCCATACCGTATATGGGATAATGATGCCGTTGATAAGCACCAGCAGTGCACCCGCAATCAGCGTTACGAGGCAGATGCCTTTGAGCGTTACGCGCTCGTGGGTGCGGAAGTAGTAGATGAATACGAGTGCAGGAATGGTCAGCAGGTTGAGGATATGTACGCCGATGGACAAGCCCATGAGGTAGGCTATAAGCACAATCCAGCGCATGGCGTGGGGTGAGGAGGCCTCCTCCTCCCATTTGAGCATAAGCCATACGACCAGTGCCGTGAACATCGACGAGAGTGCATAGACCTCGCCCTCGACAGCCGAGAACCAGAAGGTGTCGGTGAAGGTGTATGCCAACGCTCCGACGGCACCTGCGCCGAGAATGGCAACGGCGGTGGAGGTCGTGAGCGGTTTGCCCTCCTTTTCGCACAAGCGGCGGGCGATATGCGTGATTGTCCAGAACATAAAGAGAATGCAGAACGCGCTGGCGAGTGCGTTCATGGCATTGACCATGTGGGGAACATAGTGGGTCGAAGGGGCGAACAAGGTGGCGATGCGCGCCAAGAGCATAAAAAGCGGTGCGCCCGGCGGGTGTCCGACTTCGAGTTTGTAGGAGGTGGCGATAAATTCGGAGCAATCCCACAGGCTCGACGACGGCTCCATCGTCAGCAGGTAGGTCGCTGCCGCAACGGCGAATACCGCCCAGCCCGCGAGGTTGTTCCAACGATTGAATATGTGTCTGTCCATAGAGTTTTCGGTTTCGTGTGCAATTAACGGACAAAGTTAGCAAAAACTTGCGAAGAAACAGACAAATGGGAGAAAAATTAGGGGGCGCGGATTTTGGGGTGGGGTAGAAGAGGGGATGGCGGGGCAGGAGGCAAAAAATATGCGCGGGGTTTTATGTACCGCGCAAAATAGGAGTTCTGGGAGGACTATGAG
>JBNMLI010000024.1:0-11147 GCA_050874765.1 Alistipes sp. | reverse complement strand
GGACCGTGGTTTCGAGCGTCGCAATGCCGATGCGTCGTTGCGCACGTTCCTGCGCAGTCTGGTCAAGGCTGTGATGATGGTCATCGTGGTGCTGGTAGTCGTGCAGACGCTCGGCATAAACACCACCTCGTTTGTCGCACTGTTCGCTTCGGCGGGTTTGGCAATAGGTATGGCATTGAGCGGTACGTTGCAGAATTTTGCGGGTGGCGTGATTGTGCTGCTGTTGCGCCCGTATCGCGTCGGCGACTACATCGTTGCGCAGGGGCAGTCGGGCGTGGTCGATTCCATAGGGCTATTCATGACGCGCATACGCACGACCGACAACCGCACGATTTATGTGCCGAATAACTCTATATCCTCTTCGATTATAGACAATTACACGCAGTCGGATACGCGCCGTCTGTCGTGGACGCTCGCCATAAGTTATGGCGACGATGTAGATGTGGCACGTGCCGAGATTATGAAGATGCTCACCGCCGACAGCCGCATACTCGCTACGCCTGCACCCGAGGTTTATGTAGATGCGCTGGCCGATTCGTCGGTCAATTTGCTGATTCGCGCATGGGTGAAGACGGGCGACTATTGGGACGTGAACTACGCCATCAACGAACAACTCTACAAGGAGTTGCCTAAATACGGCATCAACTTCCCGTTCCCGCAGATGGACGTGCATGTAACCAAATAGCGGAGCGAGCGGGGCGACACTCGTGCGCAAGCGATTTGGTGCGGGAGTGCGGGCATTTGAAAAATTTTTACTACTTTTGTTAAACGTAAACGATTAACAGTGATAATTATGGAACTGAAAGACATTTTGGCAATATCGGGACAATCCGGACTGTATAAGTACATCGCGCAGTCGCGCGGTGGCGTGATTGTGGAGTCGCTGCTCGACGGCAAGCGTATGAATGTGCCTGCTACGGCGCGCGTGAGTGCGTTGTCGGAGATTTCGATGTTCACCGAGAACGAGGATATTCCGCTTGCGGAGGTATTTACGAAGATGTATGCCCACACGGGCGGTAAGGCTGCGCTCTCGGCAAAGGAGTCGCCTGCGCGTCTGCAAGAGTTCTTCGGCGAGGTGGTTCCCGATTTCGACCGCGAGCGTGTTCACGCTTCCGACATCAAGAAGGCTGTGGCGTGGTTCAACCTGTTGGTTGAGGCCGGCTTCACCGAATTCAAGTTGCCCGAGGAGGCGACCGAGGTGGAGGAGTAATCCGAAGAGGATTTTTAAGAAAACGGTAAAACGCGATGCCCGAAAGGGTGTCGCGTTTTTTTGTGGGGATATATGTGCGGAGTTTGGCGGGGGAAGTGGCGCAAAGTGATGAAATTCCCGATTTTATTGCTACATTTGCACATCAAAAACGGATTAGGTATGAATTGGAAACGCATATCATTGATTGTGTTGGTGCTGGTCGCACTCGACCAAGCCCTCAAAATATGGATTAAACTGCATCTGCATTTGGAGGAGGCGATTGTGGTCGTACCCGATTGGTTTCAGTTGCGCTTCGTCGAGAACAACGGCGCGGCGTTCGGTATGCAAATCGCATCGCAGGGGGCGTTCGACTGGGGTAAGTTGCTGTTGAGCCTGTTCCGCGTCGGGCTGGTCGGTCTGCTCGTATATTATATATGGTACATAATGAAGCGTAAGGCTCCCGCGGGAGTGGTGGTCGGATTGGCGTTAATCGTGGCAGGTGCCGTGGGCAACATACTCGACAGCGCGTTCTACGGTCTGCTGTTCTCGGCATCGACACCGACTGCGGTAGCGCACTTGGGCGACGGGTATGCGCCGTTTATGATGGGGCGCGTGGTGGATATGTTCTACTTCCCGCTGTTTCAGTGGAAGAGTTGCCCGCAGTGGCTCGACTTTCTGCTCGATGCGCGCGGGTATTTCTTCGGTCCGATATTCAACCTCGCCGATGCCTACATCTCGGTGGCGGTTGTCTATCTGCTGATTTTCCACTATAAGTTCTTCAAGTAGAGCGCACGCGGGGGCGTATGAATGAAAAAGCGGTGTCGGGAGTTTCGGTTCCCGACACCGCTCGCTTTTGTTTCGGGCGGCGCGATTAGAGCGTGCCTTGTTTCAGGTGTTCGACAAAGCGGTCGATGCGCTGCATCTCCTTCGGAATCTGTATGTTCTGCGGGCAGTGAGCGACGCATTGGCTGCAACCGATGCAGTGGTCGGCTTGGCGCAACTTCGGCACGCTGCGGTCGTAGCCGACCAGAAAGGCGCGGCGTGCGGCGCGGTAGTTCTCTGCCTGACTGCTCTCGGGAACGTTGCCCTCGTTCACGCACTTGTTGTAGTGGGTGAAGATGGACGGAATATCCAGACCGTAGGGGCAAGGCATACAGTATTTGCAGTCGTTGCATGGAATGGTCGGGTACTGCATCATAAGGTCGGCAGTGTCGTAGAGGAACTGCAACTCCTCGTCGGTCAGCGGTTTGAGCGGGCAGAACGAGTGGAGATTGTCGAGCAGGTGCTCCATGTAGGTCATACCGCTCAATACGGTCAGCACGCCCTCGTGAGTGCCTGCGAAGCGGAATGCCCACGAGGCGACGCTGCGCTCGGGTTCGCGCTGTTTGAGGCGTGCGACGATATGGTCGTGGACCTTCGACAGACGCCCGCCGAGCAGTGGCTCCATGATGATGGCAGGTATGCCGCGCTTTGCCAGTTCGCCGTAGAGGTACTCGGCATCGGTGTTGCGCGGATTGACCTCCTTGGCGTGGCGCCAATCGAGGTAGTTGAGCTGAATCTGCACGAAGTCCCACTTATATTTGTCGTGTTGGGCAAGCATCATATCGAACACGCGAATGTCGCCGTGGTAGGAGAAACCGAGGTTGCGTATGCGCCCTGCGGCACGTTCGGCAACCAGAAAATCGAGCATGCCGTTGTTGACGTAGCGTTGCATGAATGCCTCCATGCCGTTGTCGCCCATGCCGATGGCGTGCAGGAGCATATAGTCGATATAGTCGGTCTGCAACTCCTTGAACGAGTTGTGGTACATTGCAATAGAGGCTTCGCGGCTCCAAGTCGAAGGAGCGAAGTTGGATAGTTTGGTGGCGATGAAGTACTTGTTGCGCGGGTGGCGTTTGAGCGCGATGCCCGTGGCACGCTCGGACTGACCTTTGCAGTAGGCCGGCGATGTGTCGAAGTAGTTGACGCCGTGCTCCAACGCGCAATCGACCAAGCGATTGACGGCATCTTGGTCGATTGCCTCCTCGCCGTCGCGTGCGCTGCCGCCGCTCACCGTAGGCCAACGCATACAGCCGTAGCCGAGCAACGACACGTGGTCGCCCGTGTGGGGATTGGTGCGGTAGGTCATCGAGTCGGTCGGAATCGCGTCTGCCGACAATGCGCCTTCCGCCTGCGAGCCTTTGCCGTCGGCACAGCCCGTCATGGCAACGGCAGAAACCGCCGCGCCTGCACCAAGACGCTTCAAGAATTCGCGTCTGTCCATTGCGTTTTTATCGTTAGTCTTCATAATTGTCTGTCGGTTAAATGGTTTTGTGTTGTTCGTGCCCCTCGACATAAATCGCGCTGAAAGGGCGTGCAGGGCAGAGATTTTCGCACGCTCCGCAACCGATGCAACGCTCGTCGTTGACGACAGGTACCTTTGGCGATGCGGGATTGTCGGCATCGGACGGCACCATGGTGATGGCTCCCGCAGGGCAGTGGCGCGCGCAGTTGCCGCACTCGACACCGTCGGTCAGCGGTACGCAGTTGTGGCGCACCCAGACGGCGTGGCCGACCTGAATCGACGACTTTTCGGCGGGCGTGATGCGCAAAATGGCACCCGCGGGGCAGACCTCGGAGCATTTGGTGCACTCGGGACGGCAGTAGCCGCGCTCGTAGGAGGATTCGGGTTGCATAAGAGATTCCAAGCGGGTAGATGGTCGCAGGACGTTGTTCGGGCAGGCTGCCACGCAGAGTTGGCAACCCGTGCAGTGCGCCGCCAAGTGGTGAATGCCCTTTGCACCCGCGGGAACGATTGGCGTGGCGTGGTGAGGGGCTTTCTTGTCGAGTATGACTGCCAGACCGCCATCGACCTTCTTCTCCTGCGCCTCGGCGGCAACCGTGCCTGCAAGTATGCCAAGCCCTGCGAGGAACTTGCGGCGCGAGAGGGTGTTGCCCTCGGCGTTAGTGGTTTCGACGGCGTTCGGCTGTTCGGCGGTCGGTCGTTCGGTTGCGGGGGTGTCGGCAGAGAACGAGCGCAGGCGATAGTGCATTGCGCCGTGCTTGCAGTTGTCGATGCAGTCCATACATGCCACGCAGCGCGAGTAGTCGATGCGGTGGTGCTTGTAGTCGATGCACGACGCCTTGCAACCGCGTGCGCAGAGCGAGCAGTTGCGGCATTTGGCGGTGTCGATTACGGGACGGAAGAGTGAGAAGCGGGCAAAGAAGCCCAGTACGGTGCCGACGGGGCAGATGGTGTTGCAGTAGGTGCGACCGTTGCGCCAAGCCAGAGCGACGATAACCGCGAATGTCGTCAAGGCAATGCCGAATGTGGCGAGCGAGCGAATCCATACCTCTTTGGTATAGAAGGCGTAGCTGCCCACGCGCTCGGCGATGAGTGCCAGAGCGTTGTTGCCAAGTTCGTAGAGCGGAGCGAAAAGGTTTTGGGCGATGCGCCCGTAGGCACTGTACGGGGCGAGCAGTGCAACGAGAGAGCCGATGCCTGCGACGAGTGCCGCGATGAAGAGGGCAAGCACACCATATCGCAACCACCGTTTGGCAGGCGAGTAGGTGTAGCGGTAGCGGTTTTTCTTGGCACCGCGCCGACCGAGCCAAGCTGCCACGTCCTGTATAATGCCGAGCGGGCAGATGACCGAGCAATAGACGCGACCGAAGAGCAGTGTCAGCAGCAACAATGCCACGACAACGCCTGCGTTGAGCGCGAGCAGAGCCGGCAGGAACTGCACTTTGGCGAGCCACCCGAACCAAGCGTGAATGCTCCCCGTGAAGTCGAGAAACAGCAACGTGATTGCCAAAAATACAATCGTTGCCAAAGCGATTCTGATTTTACGCAACATATTGACTATTGTGTTTGATACGAATTTCCTAAATTAACTATTGCAAAGATAGCAACAGAAGGCAAAGCGACAAATACCCGAATCGCGGATTGTTATACCCGAAATCGGCGTGCGCGCACGGAAGATTCGCCCGCACCGACTGAACGGGGCGGACTGTGGGTGTGGCGTGCTGTGGCGGTGTTAAATCATCACGGCGAGCGAACCCCAGAAGACCATGGAGAAGATGGCGACCATCAGTGCGATGGCAATCAATGCCAAGAAGGCACCGATGCAACCCCAACGCCTCTCGCCCGCAGGCAGAGGGTCGGAAACCAGAGCGACAATCAGTCCGACGAGCGGGGTGAAGACAATCGAGATGAGGAATGTCCAACCGAAGCCTATGCGGCGACCGCTGCCGACGATGCCTACCAAAATGCTGAGCAGTGAGCCGCTCAACAAGCCGAAAATGATGAGAGAAAGTGCCATAATTCGCTATCTTTTGAATCGGTAAAACGTTCCGAGCGGCAGCTCCTTCGCTGCGCGGTCGGTAAAATACAATTCGCCCCACTCCTCGGCAGCGGGTGCGCCGAAAATCTGGCGGACTGCCGTGCGCGCCAGCGTCGAGGACAGCCCCATGGAGTAGAGATTCAGGACGAGGAACGAGCGGCGCGGTGCGAGCAGTTGTGCGCAAGCGTCGAGCATCGGGGCTATATGCTCCTCCAAGACCCACTTTTCGCCGTTGGCTCCGCGCCCGTATGCGGGCGGGTCGAGAATGATGCCGTCGTAGCGGTTGCCGCGACGCACTTCGCGCAGGACGAACTTCATCGCGTCCTCGACAATCCAGCGTATGCCGTCCAAGTGGCTCGCCTCCATATTCTCACGCGCCCACGTTACCACCTGCTTGACCGAATCGACGTGGGTTACCTCCGCCCCTGCCGCGCGTGCGGCGAGCGAGGCTCCGCCCGTGTAAGCAAACAGGTTAAGCACGCGGCAACCCTGCCCCAGTTCGGCACAGCGGTCGTAGATGAAGTTCCAGTTTGCCGCCTGCTCTGGGAATATGCCGACATGCTTGAATGAGGTCAGTCCCAAGCGCATATTAAGGTGCATATCGCGGTAGTCGTAGCGCACGCTCCATCGCGAAGGCATCTTGGGCGAAAGTCGCCACTCGCCACGCTCGTCGTTGCGCTCGTCGCGCAGAAACGAAGCGTCGGAGAGTCGCTCCCACTCGCGCTCGTCGAGCGATTTGTGCCAAATGGCTTGCGGTTCGGGACGGCGCAAAACCCACCGTCCGAAGCGTTCCAACTTTTCGCGACTGCCCGAATCAATCAATTCGTAGTCGGGTATTTGGGGTGTCAGTTGCATAGTGTTCTATCTGTTTTCGCTAATATCGGTCAAACTCATACGGCACGCCGCGCAGTCGAAACCGAGAGCGTATCGCTTGCGTCCGTGTTCGAGGAACAGTGCGCCGTCGAGCGTGTGTTTCTTGCGCAGGCATTCGCCCAACTCGCGTCGCAGGCAGTAGTCGGAGAGCATCACGCGACAGCCCTCGGTCGAAGGTCGCAAGTCCAATCCCTCGGCAATACGGACGACGCCGTGAGCCGTGTAGAACTCGCGCGCAAGGCGGTTGGTTACGTTGTCCTGTTCGGTCAGGTGCGCGTCGGGGTATGTGGCTGTCGGATTTTCGGTGAATGGTTTGGGGGCGGTGCGGTGGTCGATTCGCGCCTGTTTCAGACGCTCCAACACTTCGCGTCGCAACTGCGCGATGACCGATGCGGGGGCAAAACGCACTGCGCCGTCAATTACGACATTCACCACATCGAACGGCGTGTCGCCACTCTTTATTGCTTGTGTGCGCACCACCTGCTCCATCTTCGCCGCGTTCTGCGCCTCTGCCGTAGGGCAGTCGGCGCGTGTGCTTACGGTGATGCCCTGCTCGTCGCGAGCAACGGCAGTGATGCCCTCGTCGGTAAACGAGAAGGTGATTGATGCGTCGATTGCACGTCGCAGTCGGCTGCGCTCGACGGCGAGAGCGAAACGGCGGTTGAAGTTGCGGAAAATCTCGGTGCCGCGCTGTAAGCCTGCGGTGCTGTTGGGCGTTATGGTGCGTCCGCTGACGGCGTTGATGTTGGTGCCGACCAACTCGCCGTCCGCCACGAAGCAGATGCCGTCGCCTGTGGCAAGGTCGGTGTCGCGGTCGATAATCACGTTTCTGCCCGCCACGCGCTCAACCTTGCCGATGCGCTCACCGACAGCCTTCGGGGTGTCGAACGACGCAACGCCTGCGCGCTTGCCGTCGAAAAAGTATTCGGTTGCGCCGCGCGTAAAGCTCTTCGATGCGTCGGGCGTGAACTCTATGGAGGAGCCTCCCGCGCTACTGCGCACGAAGCCATCGCGCTTGGATAATTCGTTGTCTATCAGTCGGCGATAGAGGCTTACTGTGTTGCGGATATAGGTGCGGTCTTTGAGCCGACCCTCGATTTTGAACGAGGTAACGCCCGCGTCCATCATCTCGCCCAATCGAGCCGAGAGGTCGAGGTCGCGCACCGAAAGCAAGTGCTTGCCCCGTATGATTTTGCGCCCGTCGGCATCGACCAAATCGTAGGTCAGGCGGCAAGGCTGGCTGCATTCGCCACGGTTGCCGCTGCGGTTGCTCATCGAGCGCGAGAGGAAGCAACGACCGCTCTGCGCGACGCATATTGCGCCGTGAATGAACGCTTCCAACTCGATATTGGGGGCGGCGGCGCGGATTCGGCGAATCTCGTCTGCCGAGAGCGAGCGTTCGAGTATGGCGCGGGCAAAGCCGACCTGTTCGAAAAAACGGACGCGCTCGGGGGCGACGCAGTTGGTCTGCGTAGAGGCGTGCAACTCTGCGTGCAAACCCATACGGCAGTACGCCATATCCTGCACGATGAGGGCATCGACACCCGCCGCAGTGAGTTGTTCGGCAAGTCGTTGCGCCTCCGCCGGTTCGTCGTCGAACAGGAGCGTGTTGAGTGTGGCATAGAGCCGTGCGCCGTAGATGTGGGCGTAGTCGGCGGCTCGGGCGATGTCGTCCGCCGAATTTGTCGCGGCATAGCGCGCACCAAACCGCGCACCGCCCATATAGACGGCATCGGCCCCGCAGTCGATGGCGTCCATAGCCGAGGCGAGGTCGCGGGCAGGAGCAAGCAGTTCGATTTTGCGCATTCGGTAAGTCGGTTTGAAATTTTTTACAAAAGTAGCGAATTTCTATACAAAATACTATGAACTGTTTGCAAAGAGTTTATATGACATGATAAATTGTGTTTGTCAAAAAGTGTTTAATCCTTGTTTAAGTATTCTATGACATATGTCCTGTCATTGCCATATGCGCTTGGTACGCTCCTTATCTGTAATGAGATTTCAATATTTTCGTCTGACCATATATCTTCTGACGCATTATACTCCGTATAAGGAAATTGCTTATTAATAGCGTTTTGAATTATTCGAAAGTTACTTGTGTTTGGTAGAGAACGGTCCGGATACATTGGCCATAATACGATTGTCCATTTATGAAGTTTGTCATTCCTAAACACCGGAGCATACCTCAACTCGGCAAATAAGTAATAGTTGTTTTCTGTCCATGATTGTCCGCAATCCGAGGCAGTTACAGATGTATTACCAAATTCTATATATTTGTATTGTTCATCGTATGGTTTTATATTCCCATTTTGCACATTTTGCCGCCATACTTTATTATATTCATTTCTTGTCATACCCATTCTGAATCCTAAAAGAATGGTTTTCTTTGCTTTTTTTAATTCCTTTTGATACGGAATATTGTTTGTCTTCGCTCGCTCTATCAATGAATCAATACTTTTAATATGTTTTAGGAATGGATTATCAGGAAATTGTTCCCTGATTTTCGTTATTGTCATATAGTCGGCACTGTCTTGATTAAAAATATTATATGCTACCATATACAAAGAGTCGTATCGATTAACCTCTTTTCTGTTTGCCTTTGCGAGTTCTATCAATGAATCAATACTTTTAATATGTTTTATGGAATTATTATCAGGAAATTGCTCTCTGATTTTTGTAATTCTCATATAATCGGTACTGTCTCTATTAAAATCATTACACGCTTCCATGTACAAAGAATCATATCGGTTGTTTTCTTTTGTATACACGCATATTTTCACTATTGTCCATAAACAAAATACAATAAAAATTCCTATGGCTATTGCTCGTTTCATATAATTATATTATTTATTTTCTTGGTTATTATTGTTATCTGGCATTGCGGCAAACATCATTGCCAAAATGATTCCGATTACCGGAACACATAGTATTTTGTAATTAAAACCAGAAAAAACAAAACTTAAACTATTCATATCATCGATAATCAATACAATGGTGATTACTACTGTCAAAAACAGAGTAACACCGATAAAAATATTTTTCATAAACTCTTACTTATTTTAATTGAATGATTTTTTTTGTTGCGCTAAATCGCCTATGTGAATTTGACATTAATTGTTGCACTTATGGAGAATGTCGTGGCAAAAATGCAAGTCCTTTTAACATAATGCTTGTGTTTTTATTGCACTGTCCCCGATGCGGTTTATATTTAGAAATAAAAAGCGTGGAACAGAACTTTTATCGGTCATTGAGGTCTTCGACTACCTTGGCTACCGACGAAGTAATGCCCACGCGAACGCAGGCGTCTCCGTTTCTCTTCCGGTAGCCAGTGAAAGTGTCGAAGTTCCAATGACCAGAATAAAAACTAACGCTTTTTATCTTAATATTTATGCCGTATATTTGATATACGGTGTACAAATATACTAATTTATTTATATGTTTTATAATGTGTTAATTGTTTTTTTGCGGTGGCTATGATTATATTTTTCTTTGATAGTAATCATATATTGCTTTTTTTGGTAAATTTGCACGATGTAGCGATAATAATAGATTATTCAGTTAAAAACATATAGTTATGCTTACACTTCAACAACTGCGTGGCGACAAGGAAGCCGCCATCAGAAAACTTGCAAAGAAAGGCGTCGATGCCGCTCCCGTGATTGCAAAGATTGAGGAGTTGGACGACCGCCGCAAGGCTGTTCAGAACGAACTCGATGCGTGCCTCGCCGAGCAGAACAAGGTTGCCAAGGAGATTGGTGCACTTATGGCGCAGGGCAAGCGCGAAGAGGCAGAGGAGCGCAAACGTATGGTTGCCGACCTCAAAGCCCGTTCGGCGCAACTCTCGACCGAACACGATGCCGTAGCCGCCGAGTTGCAGGCGCAAATCGTGTTGTTGCCGAATTTCCCTGCCGAGATTGTACCGGAGGGCAAAACGGCTGCCGACAACCTCATCGTAAAAATTGACGAAAACTATACCAAGTTGCCCGAGAATCCGCTGCCACACTGGGAGTTGGCTCGCAAGTACGACATCATCGACTTCGATTTGGGCGTGAAACTGACGGGCGCAGGCTTCCCTGTATATAAAGGTCAGGGTGCGAAGTTGCAGCGTGCGCTCATCAACTACTTCCTCGATTTCAACACCGCCGCAGGCTACCGCGAGGTGGAGCCGCCGGTGATGGTGAACGAGGCGTCGGGCTTCGGTACCGGTCAGCTGCCCGACAAGGAGGGTCAGATGTACCACGCGACGGTAGATAACTACTACCTCGTGCCGACTGCGGAGGTGCCTGTAACCAACATCTACCGCGACTGCATCTTGGACGAGAAGGATTTTCCTGTAAAGATGACCGCCTACACGCCATGCTTCCGTCGCGAGGCAGGCTCGTACGGTAAGGACGTGCGCGGATTGAACCGTTTGCACCAGTTCGACAAGGTGGAAATCGTGCAGTTGTCGTTGCCTGACGTATCTTACGATGCGCTGGACGGTATGGTTGCACATGTTGAGCGTCTGGTACGTTCGCTCGAACTGCCTTACCGCATCGTGCGTTTGTGCGGTGGCGATATGTCGTTCACATCGGCTTTGACCTACGATTTCGAGGTTTTCTCGGAGGCACAGAAGCGTTGGTTGGAGGTTTCGTCGGTATCGAATTTCGAGTCGTTCCAAGCAAACCGCTTGAAACTGCGTTACCGCGACGCCGACAAGAAGATGCAGCTTGCGCATACGCTTAACGGCTCGTCGCTTGCGTTGCCGCGTATCGTCGCAGCGT
>JBNMLI010000023.1:0-11451 GCA_050874765.1 Alistipes sp. | reverse complement strand
TCTCGGGCACGAATTGCGCAACGGCAAAGGCGGTTCCGAGCAGTGCGGGCAGATAGCGCAACGAGCCGAACAGCACGTCGCCGCGGTCGAGTACGGCGAGCCATACGCTTGACGCTCCGCTGTAAGTGTAGCGACGCCATACGGCGATGATGGCGTAGGCGGTGAAGGCGGCGAGCACGAGCGCGGCAAGCGGAATCACGCGGCGCATCTTGATGCGCTCCTTGTAGAATATAGCTTTGTTCATTGTTGTCAGTATTTGCCTGTAAGACCTATGAATGCGTCCTCCAAATTGAGTTGCTCGCAGGAGATTTTTTCGCCATCGATGCCTTTGTCGCGCAGAAGTGCGGCAACGAGGTCGGGGGACTCGAACGAGTAGAGTTCGGCACGGTCGGCACCGATGCGCGAGGCGTGGCGGAATATGTCCGCTGCGGGCAGTGGCGTTCCTGCCGCGAGCGGGAATTCGTAGCGACGGAATGAGCCGAGCAGGTCGGCGACGGGCATTTGAACGAGTATGCGTCCGTAGTCCATTATGATGCAGTCGTCGATGAGCCGCTCCATATCCTGAATTATGTGCGAGGTGAGGAATACGGTCGTCGAGTGTCGGCGGGTGTAGTCGCGCAGGTACTCGACAAAGAGGCGGCGATAGCCCGGGTCGAGCCCCATCGAGAAGTCGTCGAGAATCATCAGGTCGGCATTTTGTGCCAGAATCAGACCCAGCGCGACCTGCGACCGCTGTCCGCACGACATACGCGAAAGGCGTTGGGCGGGTGCGACGTGCAACAGGTCCATAAGGTCGTAGTATGCCTTGCCGTCCCAGCGCGGATAGTATTGCGAATAGAAACGCTCGATTTCGCGTATGGTCATAAAGGCATACTGAACGTGTCCCTCCAACAGCAGTGCTATGCGGGCACGGGTCTGTGCCTGCATGGTGCGAATATCCTCGCCGAAAATCAGACACTCGCCTGCGGCGGGTGCAAGGTAGCCGTTGAGAATGTTTATGGTCGTGGTCTTGCCCGTACCGTTTTTACCTAAAAGTCCGAGGACCCGCCCACGCGGGACCTCGAAACTCAGGTCTTCGTATATCAGTCGCTCGCCGTAACGATGGGTCAGGTGGCGACATTCGATTACGTTGTCGGACATAGGGTTAGCGGAAAAGTCGTTTGAGCATGGACTGGTTCTCTCTGCGCTCGACGCTCTCCTTGCCGTTGCCCTTGTAGATGAGTTGCTTGATTGAACCGCCGATGTTGTGGTCCTCGAACAACAACTTGGCTGCGGTCTTGTCGGCAACGTTGTAGATGAAGAGCGATGCCTTCATCTCGCCCTCCGCCTCGGTATCCTCGGCGGCGATGTAGATGGTGTCGGCATCGTAGCGGTTGAATATCATCTGCTTAATCTCGTAGTTGGCACCCAGCGAGATGTATGGTGCGGCATCGAAGCCTGCGCCGCTCTCGTTGTCGTAGTTGCAACGATATACGTCGCCACCCTTCGAGTAGTAGAGGATAGGCGATATAGGATTGACGGCAGTAGCCGATGTAGGCAGAATGTTGCCCGTGGTATCCATATCGCCGAGCAACTCCTCGCTCATGAAGAACTCGCCGCCATAGAAGCGGTAGAGGTGGGTCGAGTTGCCGCGCTTGCCGATGACCAGAACGTGGAACGGCTCGTAGCGATAACTTGCGTTCGACTCGTCGCGGTAGATGCCGTCGCAAGCCAAGATGTTCATAGGCTCGTCGATGTCGAGCGTGGCGGTGCCTTCGTTGGTGCCGACCAGAGCCGACATCCAAAGCAGGTGCTTGGTCGTCGTGTCGAAATATACGCGCGCCATATCGTCCTCGATAAGCGAGCAACCCATAGGGGCGATGTTCGCGCCATCGGGCAGACCGAAGCCGTCGGTAGCCTTGACGAACTCGTATTGTCCCGTCATAATATATTCGGTACCATTGCCGAGCCAATATACGGGACCGTCCATAAGTTGCTGGCATGGCTGACCGCCCGCAGGGCAGAGTGCGAACGAAGGGACGAACTCGCCCGTGCCGTTATAGACAATCTCGTTGCGTACCTTCATGTTGTCGTCGGGGTTGATGTCGTAGATTTTGGCAGGGTTGGCGGTGCTGATGACAATGTCGAGGTCGCCGTCCTCGATTGCACGACCGAAGTTGGTCAGACCGTCGCCACGCCATGCTATCGAGAGAGCCTCCTTGCCGAGCGCGAGCGTCGGGTTGTTGTCCTTGAAGGCGTATGGGCTGGCAGGCGTCGAGAGAATATCCAGACGCTTGAAGGTCAGCATCGCACCGTCGCTCGTTTGCGAGAGCAGCAACAGACCCTTGTCGTAAGGCGAGGTTACGTTGAGGGTGAAATCAATGATTTTGGCACCCGTTTCGCTGCTTGCCTTGAAGTAGCAAACGGCGTCGGAGAGCAGTTCGTCGCACTTTATGCGCAGCGTCTTCTCGGTGCCGACAACCTTGTAGTCGATGTTCCACTCGTAGGCTACGCCAGCCTCGTTATCGTTGGAGAGAGCAACCTCGGGCGAAATTTCGAGGTACTCGTGCAGACCGCGCGTGTAGGCAGATTCGATGCCCGACACCTCTTCGATGGTCGGTGGAACAACAGCAGGCTCGCCTGCGTCTTTTGTGCAACCCGCAAACGCGAGAGCGGCAAGTGCCACGGTTGCAACCAGATAGAAAAGTTTTTTCATAACAGTTTTATTTTTAATTGATTAAACATTGATTTTCGTTATACAATCCACTCCACTTCGGGGAAGAGTTCGCCGTATTCGGGGTGAGCCTCGAAATACTCTTTGACCTGCTTGAAGGTGCGCAAGATGGCGTATTTGTTGGTCTTTACGTCGTCGCTCGTTATCGGATTGCCCCACAATTCGATGAATTTCTGATACTTGCGGACGCTGTATTCGCCAAGCCACGGCGATAGTTCCGTCCACCAGTCGGGGCAGTCGAGGCGGTTGGTGAAGCAGACGATAATCGTGCGGTATTCGGTCGCACCGAGCGCGAAATCGTCGGTTGCGACCATCTCCAAGCGCAGGCGATAGACTGTGTCGTCGTCGAGCGCGAGGCGGTGAATACGCACGGGAATGGTTGCCGAGAGTGCCTCGGCGGGCATTGTGCGCTCGGTCGCGAACGAGTCGTAGTGGCTGTCGGCGACGGCGGTAGTCTGCTCCGCGTCGATGCGGACGCTGTAATGGCGGTCGCGGGGAGCGGGCGAGCCGATAATCTCGACACCGATGTTCATCGTGGTGTCCTGTATTGCGAACGGCTCTTTGCCGAAGGAGAAGTAGAGCGAATCGGTGGTGAAGTTGATTAGCTCCTCGCCACGATAGGGAAAACTCTCCTTGTAGGAGCAACCGACTGCCGAGAGCAGTGCGGCGAGCGGAATGAGATATTGTGCAACGGTTTTCATCGGTGTGTGTCAGTTTATGCCTGCCGAAGCCTCGTCCTCGGGCAGTGGCAGAATGTAGGTAGCATCGGTGGCGGGGTGGGTTTTGCCGTTAAGCCCCTCCATCGTGAGTCCGAAACGCTTGTAGGTGAAGAAAATTTGTCCCTCGCCCCAAAACTCCTTTACGATTTCGTTCACCAGTTCCGAGCGGAACTTCTCGGGCGTGTCGATTGCCGACTCGGGCAGAGCGTGCAGTCCGCGTGCGGTAACGACGGTGTTGAGGACTGCGAGTGCCGCCGTGCGGTCGGTCTGGTAGAGCGATTCGGCGAGAATGTAGTAGAGTTCGGGCAGGCGCACGAGGTTCGGTCCCGGTATGCGTCCCGTAGGGATTATTTGGTCCTCGTCGTAGTATTTGTCGTAGAACTTGGTGAGCAGTACGACCGAGTGTACCCACTTAGTGCGGGTGAAGTAGGCTTGATAGCGGTAGTCGTTGTTGGTGGAGGTGAATGTGGAGGAGCGGAAGATGTTTTGGTAGTTGTCGCGCACGATGTTGAGGCTGTTGGTCAGGCGCGTCGGGTAGAGCCGCGAACGCGTGTCGAGGTACATATATGGCGCGTGCAGACCGAGCAGACACTCGGTGCGGGCGGTGTAGCCCATGAAGAGGCTCTTGACCTGCTCCTCGCGCACGAGCGCGAAGTCGCCCTCCAAGGCGGCTGTCGCGTACTCCTTTGCAGTGTCGTGGTCGCCAGCCCAATTCGCCACGCGGGCGATGAGTGCGGCGGTGGCATATTGCGAAACGTAGAGTTCGGTCGGGGTGCGGTCGGCGGCAGGCTCGGCATCGCAGAGCAAGGTGTATGCCTCGCGCAGGTCGCGAAGGATTTTGTCGTACGTTTCGCGCACGGTGCTGCGCTTGGTCGGGTTGATGGAGAAGTGTTCGACGTAGGGAATAGCCGATTCGTCGGGGCGCGAGAAGTTGGGGGCGAACAGGCGCAACATATCGAAGTGGAGCATTGCCCGCAGAGCCAACGCCTCGCCCTTGATGCGCGGAAGAATCGGGAAATCGTGTTTGCCAACGTTGTCGAGCACGCTGTTGATGGCGGCGATGGCGTTGTAGGCTTTGTGCCAAACGGCATCGACCTGCTCGCGCACCTCCTCGTCGCGGTAGCGCAGGTCGTAGGTCTTGGTGAGGGTGGTTTCGTTAGCCTCGTAGTCGTTGTAGTAGAGTTGGGCTATCTCATCGACAAATCCGAACGAGAGTGCCTCGCCATAAAGCGCGCCGTCTGCCAACGAGGCATAGACACCGTTCATGGCATCGATAAAGCCCTGCTCGTTCTCGAACATCTTGTCCTTGTTCACGATGCCGGGGGTGTCGATGTCCAGATAACTGCAACTGCCGAGCGCGGCAATCGCTGTGGCGGAGAGCAATATGTGTCGTATGGTTCGTTTCATCGTGTCAGAGGTTTATGGTCAGCGAGGCTTGGAAGGTGCGCGCAAACGGGTAGTTCAGTCCGCGCTCGCGGCGTATGGTCGAAACGTTGAACAAATCGCCCGTCGAGAGCGAAAGCCTTATGCGGCGCAGGTGCAGACGACGGCAGAATGCGTCGGGCAACGAGTAGGAAATTTTGATGGACGAGCCTTCGAGAGCGTATTCCGTGGCGACGAAACGGTCGGTCGGCGGAGTGGTTTCGCGGTTGGCGATGTTCTTGTAGCGTGCCATGTCGCCGGGTGTTTTCCAGCGGTCGTAGAATACGCGACGGTCGGCATTTTGGGAGGGCGAAGCACCCTCGACTTTGGTGGCGAGCGTCTGGTTGTAGAGCGTCGCGCCGAGCCGATAGGCGAAGGTCATGGAGACATCGAACGACCTCCACGAGAACGAGAGTCCGAACGAGCCCTGCACCTTCGGCGTGGTGTCGCCGACGACATATTTGTCGCGGTAGTCGTAGGTGTAGGTCGGGTTGCCGAAGCGGTCGATGAAGACCTCCTTGCCGTTGGCGGGGTTGATGCCTGCCGAGCGCATAACTTTCAGCGCGGTCATCGACTCGCCCTCCTCGTAGAAGGCGGCAGGGAGCGATGAGGTGGCATTTGCCTCGTTCTCGGCATTCTTGTTTTTGAGGTAGTCGCTGATTTCGACTATGCGGTTGCAGTTGTGGCTCATATTGAGGTAGATGTTGAGGTTGGTGCGCCGACGCTGTATCACGTTGCCACGCAACGACAACTCGACACCGCTGTTGCGGATTTTGCCCAAATTCTCCTTGGCACTCGTGAAGCCCGTGTGCGAGGGCTTGGAGATGTCCATTATGAGGTTGTTGGTGGTGTCGTAGTAGAGGTCGAGGCTTCCCGTGAAGCGGTCGCGCCACAGCCCGAAATCGACACCGAGGTTGCGTTTGAGGCTGCGCTCCCATTTCAGGTGGGGATTGACCATCGAAACGGGCAGTGCGCCGATGCCGCCGTTGTATTGCAACGACGAGGAGTATTGGTAGGAGAGTTGCGCCTGATAGGGGCTGAAACCCGCGTTGCCGACGAAGCCGATGCTTGCACGCAGTTTGAGCAACGATACGACCGATTTGCGCAACCACCGCTCGTTGTGGATATTCCAACCCAAGCCGACAGACCCGAACGGGGCGAACTTGTTGTCGGCACCGAACTTGGACGAACCCTCGTAGCGGAACGACAAATCAACGAAGTAGCGATTGTGCCAGATATAGTTGGCGTTGAGGTAGAAGCCGAGCATACGCGAGCGGTCCTCGCTGCCGCCGGGGTGGCTTTCGGCGTAGCCCGTAGCCATCGAAGGGTGGTCGAGTTTGTCGGAGAGTATGCCGAGAGCCGAGAACGAGTGGGTCTCGGAAGAGGTCGATTCGATATTCATACCGCCCGTGAGGCTCAACAAATCGGACGCTTCGCCCTTGTGTTTCCACGACTTGTTATAGACGATGAACAGATTGCCAGCAATGTTGTGGGAGGTGCCGTTGGAGATGTCGAAACTGCCCTTCTTGGAGGGGTCGATGGTGTTGTTGAAGCGTTGGGAGAGCGGCGAGTAGAATGTTTCGCCCTCGCTCTTGGAGAGCGTATATGAAACCGATGCCTCCAAACGCAGGTCGCGGATTATGCTCCAACGGAAACGGAAGGTGTCGATGAAACTGCCCGAGAAACTGCTGATGTAGCTGTTGAGCCGCTTCTCGTAGAGCGGGTTGGCGGTGCTGAACGAGAGTTCGCTGTTGAACGAGCCGTCGGCAAGGTAGGGCGCATCGTAGGGGTTGAGCGAAACGTAGTCGGAGAATGAGCCGTAGGGCACATCGTCGGACGAGCGTTGGCTGAGCGAGGTGATGTTCTGAAAGAACAGTTTGCTTATATCGCCGTAGGTGAGGTTGATGCGCAGCGACGAGGTCTGCTTGTCGGACTTGTCCATAACGCCCTTGGTCGAGTTGTAACTGCCCGACACATTGTAGCGGAAGTCCTTGCTGCCGCCCGAAAGGGTGATGTTGTGTATGTGGTTGAAGCCTGTGCGCAGAGCCATACGTTTCCAGTCGGTATTTACGCCCGCATTGACGCGCTCCAACTTCTCGTAGTACTGTTTTTGGCGGGCAATGTCGCTGCTGCTCGTACCCTTGAAATCGCCATACACGCCTGCCTGACGCTCGTATTCGAGTTTGTCGCGTGCGTTGAGCAGATGGTAGTCGGAGAGGTCGGGGACGCTCACCTGAAAGTTGCCAGAGTAGTTCACATGCAGGCGACCTGCCTGTGTCGGACGGGTGGTGATGACGATAACGCCGTTGGCAGCCTTCGAGCCGTAGAACGAGGTTGCCGAGGCATCTTTAAGCACCGAGATGGACTCGATGTCGTCGGTTGGCATATCGAAAACGTAAGCAATATCGACCTCGGAGCCGTCCAGTATGAAGAGTGGCACGTTGGTCGAGTCGCCCTCGATAAAACTGCTGCGACCGCGCAGAACCATATCGGGGATTTTGTTGGGGTCGGAGCCGTTGGCGATGTCGTCGAAAATCTCGAAACCCGGGGTTTGGAGTTGAATGATGTTGAGTACGTTGGTGTGGACAAGCCCCTCAATCTCCTCGCGCTTGATGACGAAGGTCGAACCCGTGTAACTCTCCTTACGCTTATCGACATAGCCCGTTACGACTACCTCGCCGACATCGGTCGCCTCCTCGCGCAGGCGGATTTCGTATTGTCGTTGGTCGGGTTTGAGCGCGACGTGCTGCTCGGCGTAGCCTATCATAGAGATATGCAGCGTCTTGGTGCCGCGCGGGCAGACGAGTGTGAAACGTCCGTCGTTGTCGGTCGCAACGCCGTGGGGCAGATTGTCGGCATCGTAAACCACTGCCGTGGCTCCGATGACGGGTTTGCGGGTCGCGTTGTCGATGACACGACCCTCGATGGTGAAGTGCTTGGGCGTTTGTGCCGATACGGGCAGTGCGGCAAGGCACAGCGCGCAGGCGCAAACGACGAAGCGTAATGTGTTGATTATGTGGTGGAAACTAATCATTTATATTGTGCGCAGACCGCTATTGGCGATTTTGCGGTGCAAAGTTAGGGGTGGCGGAAAAACTGTGCTATCGTAATTTTTTGGCATTTTGACGGGTATAAATACCTAAAAATGGTAATAGGGCAGAGCGTTGCTCTTCGCTACTTTTGCATCGGATTTTGCTTATGAAAAATACAACAGATATGTTTCGACGATTATTGATTCTATTTGGGGGTGCGGTGTTGCTCTGCGCGTGCGCGACAGACGATGCGGTACAGAGCATCGCGCCACAACCGTCGGTGCCGACCATCGGCGCGGGCGAGGCTGTGGAGGGCAGATTGCGCATAAAGTTCCGTGAGGGCGCAGTGCCGCAACAGGTTAGCGTTTCGTCGCGCACGGGCGAGGTGCGCACGGGGATAGAGGGACTCGACAGGGCAGCCGTGTCGCTCGGCATCACGCAGATGAGGCGCGTATTTCCGCCTGCGGGCAGATTCGAGGCGCGCACGCACAAGGCGGGGCTCGACCGCTGGTACGATGTGTGGTACGAGGGCGGAGGCGCGGTAACGCGAGCCGTCGGCGAAGTAGCGCAGATAGCCGAAGTGGAGTATGCCGAGCCGGTCTATAAGGTCGAGCGCGTCGGTTGGGGCAGTGCCGTGGCAATCGCTCCGCAGTCGGTGCAACGCTCCGAGAGCGGCGTCGTGTATCCCGTGAACGACCCCGAGTTGCCCAAGCAGTGGCACTATATGAACGACGGCTCGCTGCCCGATGCGGTGGCGGGTGCCGATATAAATCTGTTCCGCGCGTGGGAGGTTACTGCGGGCAGGAACGAAGTGGTCGTGGCGGTGGTCGATGGAGGAATCGACTATGCGCACGAGGATTTGGCGGGCAACGTAGGTAATTGGGCGGAACTCTACGGCGAGCCGGGGGTCGATGACGACGGCAACGGCTATGTAGATGATATTTACGGCTGGAATTTTATATATACGGACGCCGCACCCTACGGCTCGAACAAAATCACGCCCGTCGAGCACGGCACGCACGTTGCCGGCACGATAGGCGCGGAGAACAACAACGGCAAGGGTGTTTGCGGAATAGCGGGCGGACGCGGCAACCACACGGGTGTGCGAATGATAAGCTGTCAGATGTTCACCGAGAACAAGAACGACAATGGCGACGAGATAGTCGCGCTAAAATATGGCGCAGATGCGGGCGCGGTAATCAGTCAGAACAGTTGGGGATACTCCAATATGTATGAATTACCGCTGGTTACGCAGGAGGCGATAGTCTACTTTATAAACAATGCGGGCATCGACGAGAACGGCGTGCAGACGGGGCCTATGCGGGGCGGAATAGTGATTTTCGCGGCAGGCAACGATGAGCGCGACTACAAGAGTTACCCCGCCTGCTACGAAAAGGTGTTGTCGGTGGCGGCTCTTGCGCCCGACTATCGGCGCAGTTACTACTCCAATTTCTCGTCGTGGGTAGATGTCGCCGCACCGGGTGGAACGTATCGCTATTCGGGTCGATACAGCGACGAGTGCGCCGTGTTGAGCACGTTGCCCGATAATAAGTACGGCTATATGCAGGGAACATCGATGGCTTGCCCGCACGTTTCGGGTGTGGCGGCGTTGGCTCTGTCGCAGTATGGCGGTGAGGGCTTTACGCCCGACAAGTTGTGGGCATACATAGTGCGCGGTACGCACGAGGTCGATACCTACAATCCCAACTATAAGGGACGGCTCGGCTCGGGTATAGTCGATGCCTATATGGCTGTGTCGATGGATAAGGGCATACGCCCCGATGCCGTTAGCGACCTAACGCATAGCAATACGGCGGGCGAGGTGGAGTTGTCGTGGAGTGTGCCTGCCGATGGCGACGACCTGCATGCCGATTCGTTTATACTTATGTGGCGCGTCGGTACGCTCGACAATCCCAACCCCGAGGCTTTGCCCGAGGGCGCACACAAGGTGGTGTTGCCCGTGCGCAATATGAAGGCGGGCGACAAGATGAGTTACATACTGACCGACATAGCCGAGCAGACGCGCTACACGGTGGCGATAATTGCGGCGGACCCGTGGAACAATCGTTCCGACACGACGGTGATTTCTTTTGGAACGCCTGCCAACACGCCGCCGAAATTGGTGCGCGAGGGTGCGACGGAGGTCAGCATCGCCTACAACACGAGTGCGACAGTGGAGTTTAGGATAGACGACCCCGACAGCGTGGTGTTTACCTACGAATTGCAGGACGATTCGGGCGCAATCACTCCGCGCAAGGAGGATAAACGCCTCTGTTTCGACATATTCAACTACAAGCGCAAGGCGGGGACCTATACGGCGCACATTACCGTGAGCGACAACTTCGGTGCTTCGGATTCGGCTGATTTTACCTATACGCTGCTTGCCGATTGCGCGCCCGTGCCGACCGATGCGTTGAAACCCGTATATTTCGGGGCGTTGAGCGAAACTGCCGAGTTTGCACCGTCTGATGGCTTCACGGACGAGGTGAAGAAGAGCGTGCGCTACGCAATAGAATACGACCGCGACAGGCTCTATCTGCAACCCGTCGCCACGGGCTACCGCATAATGCCGTTGCGCTATGGGCGTTCGGAGGTTACGGTGGTGGCGACAGACGAGGGTGGCAATGTGGGGCGCAACACCTTTACGGTGGTGTGTCGCGACGAGTCGCGCGGTGAGGTCGATATGTATCCCAATCCTGTGCGCGACCGCCTGACAATCGCCATGGGCGGAAGTGTCGAAGGCGAGTTGCGTGTCGAGATTTTCGATGCGGCGGCTCGGCGGGTATTTGCGGAGAGTGTGCCGATTGCACCGACCTCGCCCGCGGTGGTGGATATGTCGGCATTCGGCGGAGGCACCTACTCGGTGCGCGTGGAGTATGGCGGCAAAAAGTGGGTACGTCAAATTGTAAAATTGTAAGAGATGAGAAAGTATAAATTGCTGTTGTTTGCCCTTGTCGCGCCTGCCATTGCAGCGGCGCAAGGCTCGGGCGCATTTCTGACCAATCCGACCGATGCCCGCTCGGCGGCTATGGGTGGCGCGGGTGTGGCGGTGTCGGGCGACGCCTTTTCGGTGTTTCGCAATGCGGCACAACTGCCGACTGCCGAGCGTAGGCTTTTGGCGGGTTACACGATAGCGTCGTTGTCGCCAGAGTTGTCGGCTTCGACATTGCAACACGCGGTGGCGGTGGCGTTCAAGCCCAATGAGCGGCAGACGGTCTATGGCGGTGTGCGTTATTTGTCGCACCCTTCGTTCGAGGGCTTCGATGATGCGGGCAATGCGCTCGGGAGGTTCACCCCGCGCGATGTGGCGGCAGAGGTGGGTTATGCGTGTTTGCTGTGCAAGGATTTTTCGGCATCGCTCACGGCGCGGTATCTGCGGTTGGACTTGGGCACGGTGGCGCGCAATGCCGTTGCGTTCGATGTGGGTTTACTCTATCGCCATCGGTTTGCCGCGACAAGTCCGCTTGCGTCGGTTGCGGTCGGGGTGCAGGCTGCCGATTTCGGCACATCGCCCGATTTTGGCGGAGGTCGTCGTCCGTTGCCGTGGCGCGTTAAGGCGGGTGGC
>JBNMLI010000022.1:0-11474 GCA_050874765.1 Alistipes sp. | reverse complement strand
GTATAATGTTGAAAATTAGTTACGATATTTCTTTCCTGCCCATGTTTCCTAAGCACCCAGTCTGTAAAACTATTTGGCTGAATTTTGAGTTTTCTGTTAGAATCTGTATTCAAGTCATTATCCCAATAGAACAAATCCTCTGTGAAAGCATTGTAATAGAGAACTCTTATCGGGTTCTCTGCGTCTTCTGCCCCTTCTTCATTTTTAGGCGAAACTAACTCCTTAAATTCGCGAGAAAGACGGGTTTTGCCTACGCCGTTAAAGGCATAGATTAACTGTACCTTTTTCTTTTTATCTGTATCCTGTAGTAGGATTTGTGCTATTTCGGATAATGATTTTCCCATAACTATGCGCTTATTTCATTTCTTGGGAATGACAATAATTTGTTTCTATAATATTCGTATTGCTCTTGCACAGCGGCTATTTCTGCTGGAATTCCTTGCGAGAGATCACTCGTCAATGCTTCGAATTTATCAAGAATATTTACAATCCATCTTTGTTCTTCCAATGATAAAATTGGTATCGGAAAATTTAATAACATCGGTTTCCTAATAGATGTAACAGAAGATATATACGCGTTTTTTGTTATATAATTATAAAAATTGCAACGCATATAATGAAATAAAAATTTGGGCATAAGTTTCTCCTGCAACACATGTATACGATACGCCCTTTGATGTAGAGCATATCTTCCTTCCACATAATGAAATATTTTACCTACTCCAACACCATCCCCAGATGTTATAATTGCCGTTTCATCAAATTCATATTCATCTTTTCTTCGAACTATTTGGGAACGAACAAAAAACGGATATAATCCGACTGACAATTCATCTTGTGTATTGCTACTTCCTGTTCCTATTTCACATATCTCACTCATTTTTATCCAAGTTACTCCTGTTTGCCCCCCCCCATTTATGTCGCTGAATGTCAGCAACTTATCGCGATAGCATTCGTATTGCTCTTGTCTCGCTTGCAGCTCCGCTTGCAGCTCCGCTTGCAGCTCCGCGAAGCGGTCTAGAATTTTTACAATTTCTTCTTGCACTTCGAGTGGTGGAATAGGAATTTCAAATTTTTCTACAACGCTTCTGTCTATAGTTGGCACACCGCCAATTCTTTTTTGTGAATAAAAATAATTTTCATATCCAGATAAATAATAATAAAGGTACTTGCTATTTATGTATTCAACTTGTCCCAGCCAGAAACTACCATCGGAACACCAAAATGGATTATCTAAAAATTTTACGCCACCAATGCCTCCTGTATTTACTACAATAACAGTATTAGCAGGCGCATTATAATGTTCATATTTACCTAAAATATGGTCTTTGCTACCATGGTATACTTCATATTTTCCACTCTCATTCAATTGGCTCCTTGTCAACCTTTGCCCCCTATTAACCCCTACTGTTGATTGAATGGTTCTATACTCTACGCCATTAGGGCAAAGTTTCTGTATCAATTCTTGCAATTTACTCATTGTTTGTCCTCCTCCAATTCTGCAATGATTCTATCTATCTCTGTGCGCAACTCATTCTCGCGTGCAACGATGCGGCGTATACGCTCGTTAAGTTCTTTGATGTCCGTCTTCGGACGAGTGTCTTCAACTTCTATATAGCTGCTTACCGACAGATTGTAATCGTTATCTACAATAGTTTTATAATCGACCGACTTTGCAACATAATCTATATCGACCTTTTTATCGAAAATGTCTATAATTTTGTCGATATGTTCGGCTTCGAGTATATTATTGTTGGTCTCTTTTGTAAAAAAGTCATCTCCGCTCGCATCAATAAACTGAATTTTCGCATCGGTCTTGTGTTTCGAAAGCACCAGTATGTTTACCGCTATCGTAGTGCCGTAGAACAGATTGGCAGGCAACGATATGATGGTTTCCACATAATTGTTATCGACCAGATATTTCCTGATTTTCTGTTCTGTGCCTCCGCGATAAAAGATTCCGGGGAAACAAACTATTGCCGCCCGACCTCTGCCCGACAAGTAGCTCAACGAGTGCAACACAAAAGCAAAATCGGCTTTCGATTTCGGCGCAAGCACTCCGGCAGGTGCAAAGCGGTCGTCGTTAATGAGTGTCGGGTCGTCCGAACCAATCCAGTTTACCGAATATGGAGGGTTGGAAACAATGGCATCGAACGGCTTTTCGTCGCCGAATTGTGGGTCGAGCAGCGTATCGCCGAGAGCTATATTGAATTTATCGTAATTGATATTGTGCAGGAACATATTCATTCGGGCCAGATTGTATGTCGTATGGTTTATCTCCTGACCGAAGAATCCCTCCTCAACAATATGCTCATCAAACTGTTTCTTCGCCTGCAACAGCAATGAACCCGAACCTGCGGCAGGGTCGTATATTTTATTGATAGAACTCTGATTGTGCATTGCCAAACGGGCAATAAGTTTTGACACACATTGAGGGGTGAAGAACTCGCCGCCCGACTTGCCTGCATTTGCGGCATAGTTGTGAATCAAAAACTCGTAGGCATCGCCAAATAGGTCTATATGATTATCTTGGAAGTCGCCGAAGTCCAGTCCTGCGACACCTTTCAGAACAGCAGCCAAACGGCTGTTTTTGTTCTCTACGGTGTTGCCGAGCCGTGTGCTGGTGGTGTCGAAATCGGCAAACAGACCTTTGATATTTTTTTCGGAGGCATAGCCGTTAGCAGAGTTTTCAATAGATTCGAAGATAGCTTTCAAATCCGTATTTAGATTCGGATTGGTATTGGCTGTTTTTACCACATTTACGAAAAGCTGACTCGGATATATGAAATATCCCTTTGTCTTGACGGCATCGTCTTTTATCTCCGGAGTTATTACGCTGTCGGGCAAAGATGTATAGTCGATGCTGTCGTCTCCTCCCTTTATATAGTCCGCAAAATTTTCACTAATGAAACGGTAAAATAATGTACCCAAAACAAACTGCTTGAAATCCCATCCATCAACGGCTCCACGCACTTCGTTGGCAATTTTCCATATTTGAGCTTGTAATTGTGCTCGCTGTGCATTGCTTGTCATTGTACAACAATCTTCTCTAAATACCGGTAATCCAATTAATATAGGCTGTGTAAATATCTATGATTCTCTCACTTATGCTGTGCTTAATCCGAATACTGGTTGGCTGTCAATTTTTTTTCGGATTTACATTTAATATCTTGGCTTGTTGGTCAAAAATAGTACATAAAAGTGTTGTAATAAAATTGGTTTTCTTTTTACAAAGATATAAAATATTCTGCAATATAAAAGGCGTATTACTTTACCTTGCCTAAATATCGGTAACTCTTTTCTCGTGCCGATTTTTGTAGATGTGGTCGTATTTTAGTGGGTATTAGCGTGTGAAAATTATAACTATTTACTTTAATCCTGTAAAATAATCCTGCCACTTTGCAAAATCAACCCGCACGGAGTCCGGCTCGGTGCGGGTTGCGTTTGCCGACAGGTATCGGCGCGGGATATTGCAATACTATTTGCGGTTTTGGAAATCGGCGAGTTTCTGCTCGTAGATTTTCTTGAACTCCTCGAACTCGAAATCCGACGACAGTTTCTCGTCCTTCTTTATCTTGTCGAGAATGCCGTTCTTCAAATCCTCCTTGCTCAACTCCATGCAGACAAAGTGGCGGTAGGCTCCGTTGCTCTCCTTAAAGAGTTTCTCCTCGACGAGCGTAATGCCCGAGAGTGTCTGCTGAACTACCGAGTAGGTCAGCTCGGTCATGTGTTCTTCGTAGGAAGGCAACTCCTGCGACGGGAGTTTGCGCGATTTGGCGTAGTTTTCGATGACAGAAGAGAGGTCGGTCTGCACGGTAGCCGCAATCTCTTGGCGAGCATTCTGAATGGCTATCTTCTTTGCCATCGACATCTCGGTGCTTACGCCGCTCTGCACGGCGCGGTAGGCGTTGGCATCGCTGCGATATTTAGCCTCGGAGAACGGCATGGTTTGCTCGACCATTCCTTCGGGAGCGTTTGTGCGGGTTGTCTTCTTCGTGGACGAACACGATACTGCCAGCACGGCGAGTGCTACGGAGCAGATGATAAACAGATTTCTTTTCATAATTGTATTAGATTAAATTAATGGTTGATTTTGTAAGGTAATGTGAATTTGCAGTCGGTCGATGTGCCGTTGTGCTGATTGCGTATGCGGATAAATCCCTCCGCAAGAAAGCCCTCCTCGGCGGGCATGGCGGTCGGCTCTGCCTCGATTGTAACGGCATAGTCGCCTTTGCCGCGGAAATGGTTGTCTTCTGCCGTCGGTGCTGCCGCAACGGCAACATCGGCAAGGCTCATCTCCACGCGCTCCACAACAAATTCGACAGCGGTGCACGAGCGCAACGGAATGGTTATACGCAGGTGCGGTTTCTCGCTTTCGGCTTCAACGGTTGCCGTTACGATGATGGTCCCGCATGGACGGACGCGGATTTTGCCCTCCGCAGGGTCGAAAATTATCGTGTAGCGTGCGTTCTTGCCCATCGGGTAGGACAACAGTATCGTATTCTCTTCGCCTTCGATGCCCAGCTCGTCGTAGAGCAGAATGTAGCCATCGCCACTCGGCATCATGCGCATATTTACCGCGTAGTCGCTCCGCAGAGTGGGTTGCGCGGTGGTCGTAACACGTTGCCCGTGCAGCTCCAAGTGGTAGCGGAACTCCCCGAGCGAAGCTCGGTCGGGAACGATTGCGACCTCCTGCCGAGCGCGCATATACTGTTCCTGCAAAGCAGTTGCGGTGCGTCGGCGGTTGGCGTCGAAGAAATAGCCGAGCAGTGTATCGAGTTCGCTCACGGCTTCGCCGATGTATGAAAGGTCGGTGAACGTGTGGAAATTGCGTTGCAACTCGGCAAGTTTGTCTTCGTATTGTCGGTCGATGCGCCGAAAATCGTCGATTGCCTCGCGTCGCTCCGCCTCGGAGAACGGGTATTGGACGTGGCAAATGTAGTAGTAGCGCTTTTGCCCTTTGACAAAGCGTCGCTCCCAGTAGATGTCGCTCGCTCGCGAGAGCGAGATGCCGCACAAGTAGGGCATGGCGGCGGCTTTGGTTTCGACTTGCGACGAGTAGCGCGTGAGCATCGTCGTAACGTTGTCGCGCACCAGCGCGTCCTGACGGAATGCCTCCTCGGAGAAGATGTTCACGGCTATCGTACTGACGATGTGTTGTCGGATTTCGTCCAAACACCCTTGTTGGGCGTCGCCGAGCGTCGCTGCCGTGGCGGATACGCTGAATAGGTCGGCATTGGAGGTGCCGAGCCACTGCGGTACGCGGGAGGCACTCCGCTCGACCACATGCTCTTTCTGACCGTAGCATGTGCCTGCCAACAGCAGCAGAATTCCGATTATTGCGGCAATTCGTTTCATTGTCGTCAGTTTTCGTTAGGCTTATCCTCGCGTTTCAAAGCTCCGTTCAGGCACAGCAACCAGAGCAGAACGATGATTACGTTCGGAACGATTACTACGGGTGTCGATAGCGCGTCGAAGCACGCAAAGGCTCCGTTCATAGCTATCGACACGACCAGCAGTACGGCAGATACGGTACGGAACAGGGTGGTGTGATTGCGACCCGTGTCGAAGCGGACAGCCATAGCCGATACGAGCAACAGAGCCGCGCTGGCTGCCGCCGTAATCGACAGCAACATTGTTGCTTGGCAACTTATGAAGATATAGAACAGCAGTGCCGCGAACAGGAGCGCGATGACTGCAACGATTGGATTGATTTTCATAATTTTATTAGAGTTTAGGTGGCATATTCATAAACAGCGGTGCAAGTTCGCTGACCATAGCCGCTTGCTCCCAAGCCGCCATACCTTGTCGCCAAACAAGTGTTTCGCGGGTTATGCGGCCTTGGTTTATCATCTGTTTCACTACATCGGGCATAAACGGACCCGTCTGCTGACCATTCTCGGCAACAAAATAGGACATCGTAGTGAGTGGCGGCGGGGTCTGTTGCGATATGGGGTTGGTAGCACCCTGCATTCCGCCCATCATGCCGTTCATCATATTCGCCATATTGCCACCGACTGCTCCGCCGAGCATCATGCCAGCCATCATGGCTGCGGGGTTGATTCCGCCCTTGTCCGAATCGCTCTTGCCGCTGATGCCCGTGTTGCCCATATCGGCAAGCCCCTCGGCGGCTATCTCTGCAACGTCGGCTTGACGGTTGAGGCGATGTGCTGCAAAGTAGTCGGTTTCGGCACCGAGGTTTTGTCGTTTGAACTCGACCTCACGCCCCATGCGCATACGCTCGACGGTATCCTCCGTGCGAGCCTTTGCAACTTCGGTCGCCTGCTTTGTGGTTATTTCGTATAGGTCAGCATAGCCCTGCGAGGATTTGTCGAGCTGAATGTCTGAGATGTCGAGTCGTTTGAGATTGACACCGAAATCGTCGTGCAGAATGTCGCGCAGACGGGCGGTTACGGTGTCGGTAATCGCGTCGATGTGTCGCTCGATTTGCAGGAGCGGAATGCCCGCCTGCATAGGGGCGTTCGTAACGGTCGATTTGATATACCGAATAACGGAGGCTTTCGCCTCGGTCAGGAAGTCGTTGAGGTCGAAGCGCACCATGCGGTGGAGGCGGATAAACTCCTTGTAGTCGGTGATGTTAATCAATATCTGCCCCTGCACCGATACGGGTACGGAGTAGTCGAGAAAACGCGGGTCGGCGACATCGAACGCGGGGATATAGAACGGAATACGGATATTACCCGCGAGGTTGATGAAATAGACCTCCGCCTGAAACGGAGTGTCGCCGCCGAATGCCGCACCGATGATGCCCGAAAGCACAGGGAAGTTCGCCGTGCGCAGCGTCATGTCTATCGGTCCTTCGAAAAAGTCCATCTGCCTGCCGTCGTTCTGCGAATAGACGAAGACGGCAACTTCGCCCTCCTTCACGCGCAGTGTGCTGCCCCAGCGTATGGCGTTTTCGCGTCGGCCCGACAGCCCGTCGGGCGACCATTTCCATACGAGGTAGTCCGGCTCGTCGCAGCGTATGACGTTGAGCATACCGCCGTTATCTTTTTTATTGAACAGTCCCATTGTTTTGCAACAGTTTTTTAAGTTTCACAATATCTGATTTGTAGCGCAATACGGCGATTTGTTCGACAAACCGTGCCGCTCCCGCATAATCGTTCGTGGCGATGAATGCTTCGACAATCGCTCGTGCGCAGTCGAAATCATCGACACGCCCTTGGCAGTATGCGAAAAAGAACTTCTCCGCCAATGCCGTATCGCCCGCTGCCGTCATACTCCTTACGATTGATGTACGGGCTGCACCGCCGATGTATTCGTCGTTGTCGGACGATGCCGCGAACGCATCGACGCTCTTTTGGTATTTGCCGTACTCCGCCTGCTCGATGCTCTTCTGTGCCGCATGGTTGGCGGTTATGATGCTGCCACCTGCCGCCAAGACGAATATCGCGACGATTGCGAGCCACATATAGACAACCTTTCGGCTTGCTGAACTCCGTTCGCGCAGAGTGTCGATTATCTCGGCGGTGAGGTCGTCGATTTGGCGTGCGACTTCGTGGTCTTTGCCGAAAGAGCGACGCGCAATGCGCTCGTTGTATTCGAATTCGTTCTTTATGCGCTCGACTTCGTGCTTCGCCGACGGTTTGAACCACGACTTAATCAATCGTCCGAGGAAGTATTGCAGAATTACGAAGAATACACCGCCGAGAATCTTGAATGCGATTGCCTCCGTCAGGTATGCCATCAGCAGAAAATAGACGGTCAGTATCAGTACGATGATGCCGAGCAGGTCTTTGATGCTCGCCAGAAACGACGGGCACGGCAGACTTTTTAGTTGCAGTACGAGTTGTTCGAGCGTGTTTATCTGTTCGGCTGCGTTGGGCGTAGCCTCGTCGCCATCGACGACATAGCCGCAGATGGGGCAGATTTTTGACAGCAGGGGCATATCCCCCTTACAACGTGGACATTGTGGCATAGTGCTTATATGGTTTTGTCTATTTTCCTCCTACTATGATTATTGCTTTGCCCAAACCGATGGTTTCGACCTTGCAGACCGTACCCGTCGCCTTTTCGATATACTTCGCCAACCCTCTGACGAAATAGCGCGTGTCGATGGCACGTTCGCGCGAGCCGTCCATTACAGAGGGCGGAATGCGCACCTGCTCGAACGCGAGTTTGTTGGTCGTCGCCATACGGGTGCTGTAAACACCGCCCACGGCATTGTCTGCCAAATAGTCCTCGATGAGCATACCGAGTTCCTTGCCATTTACGTCGGACTCGAAATTGATAGGGCTGTCCTCCCAGCATTCGCACTCGATGACAACTTCGCGTCCGTGGCGTGCCATATCGGTGAATGCCGCGTGGAGCTGTTTGGCGAACTGTTCCATATTGGCGTTTACTGCCTTGATGAGCAGTTGTGCCGCAACGGGATTCTTGGACGGCATACTCGACCCCGATGAAGCGGCTGCCTGTTTTGCCGTATATGAATCGACACCTTGCAGGTTGTAGAAGACCACTTTGTTCAGCCCGAAATCGCTGACGTCCCAATCGACATACATAATGAAATCGGCTTTGGCATATCTCTTTATGCGCTCCTCGGTACTCTCGGCAAGCCGTGCGTTACTCTCTTGCGATTTGTTTACCAAATGTCGCGTTTCGTCCTCCTCGGCACCTCTGATAGCGGCATCGAGCAGTTTCAGATTGAAACCGCGCTCGGTCATCTGCTCGCCGAGTTTGCTTATGACGAATGCGAGGTCGCCGTTCAGAACGGCACTCCTGTAATCGGGCTTGCCGTCGGTCATATAACCGTTCTTGGCACACCACGCATCGCTCGGCATCACCATGATTGTCGGCTTTCTGACGGCAACGTTCGATTGCGGCAGCGACTCTTTTGCTTCGAATTGTCCTCCGCCGAGCGACGCGATGATGCCGTCGGCTTCCAGTCGTTTGCGCAAATCGCCGTACTTGACCAGAATGTCTTTGGATATTCTGTACCCCTTCTTCAATTTGACAACGCTTTGCGCACCCGCATGCAGTACGTCGGCATAACGCATATACAACCCGCCGTCGGCAAGAAACGACTTGAAATAGTCGGCGTATTTTGCCTCCGTTGCAGGGTCGTTTATCAACGCCTCCTTTTGGGACGCACTGTCGCTTTCGGCTGCGGGAATGCCCTTGAACAGGCATGCGTGTATGGCATTTTTCTTGATTTGGCTGTCGTTGGCAATCGGTCGGTCGGCGTAGGTGTGGACGCGGAGATTGACCACGCCCGTCGATGCCGAAACCGAAATCTGCTCGATGTCGTAGTTGGCATTTGCCGTATTGGCGTTATCCTTCTTTTTCGAGCCGGCAGTTGCGGAGGTGTGCACCGCAAACAGTGCAAAGAGTGAAAGGAATAAGAATTTCGCTATTTTCATGGTCGTGCTTTTTTCGATGCGCTACTGCCGCGGACAGCGGCAGTAGCGCAAGGTCGATGTTGTTTATTTGTTTGCTTGGCGAACGAGCATACCCGGATAGATGTTCTTCAACTTGCCTTTGAGTACGGTAGCACCCTCCTCGCAGTAGTTGTCGCTATCCTCGTCGTTGTCCCAAATTTTGGCAGGGTCAACCTGCATAACGCCGCAACGCTTATATATCACTGCGCCCGTCTTCTCGTCGGCAACCTGTTCCAGCACCTCGAACTTATCTTTCTTATCGACGCACTCCTTGGTGCCGATGCCGATGGTAACCTCCGGCTCAACCTCCATGATAGGGGTCTTGGTGCGGAATACCTCGTACTTGCGTTCGAGTTTGGCGATGACCTTGTCGAAGGCACGCATTGTCGCCATCGCTACAATCTCCTCCTGCGTGCGTTCCTTTTTAGAGCCGCAACTTGCCGTGGCGGTTTCGTAGCCGATGAGTTTCAGCGAGAACGGCATATCGGCGTAGGCTGCGTAGTTGTCGAAATTGTCCGAAACACTCTTTTGGAGCGACTCGTCCCAAACGAGTTGGAACAGATAGGTGCGCACGGCAACCACATACGAGTTCTTGCTGTTCTCGCCCTTGAACGAATTGCCCAAGTCGGTAACCGATTTGGTGAGGTCGCTCAATCCGAGACCGCCCGTGTTGGCGTCGGCGATTTTTGCCATCTCCTCGGCATATTCGTTGGCGGTCATATAGCGGTAGCGCGATACGACGACGAACGAGTTGCCGATAAGTTCCATACCGGCAGAGGTGAGCAGTCCGAGTTTGTCGGCAGCCGCCTGAACCTTGATTTTGTCGAGCGGCGTTGCGTCGGAAATGGCGCGTTCCTGAATGGTTGCCATGCTCAATCCCGTTTCTGCGGTAGGGAGTATGTATTTGACGTGCGTATTGCCCGCCTCGTCGGTTTCGATAGCCTGCCCGGCAAACCACTTGTCCATAATTTTGTGGGCAATGTTGTTCTCGGTCAGATATTTGTAGGCTTGTGTGCCGAGGTCGCGCTTGATTTTCTTCTGCTCCTCGATGAATTTGGCGGCATTCTCGTCGCCCGAGCCGTTGCTTGTTGCAGCACCCAGCAATCCGAGTCCGAGAGCCTTGCCGAAGGTCTGTTTCTGTGGCGGATTGACTGCGTCGTATGCCGCATAGTCGGCATCGGTGATGGCAGACGGAACGAAAGTGCGGAAGCCGTCGATGTTGTGGTCGTTGAATTTGATTGGCGCAGCCGCGTTTGCGAACGTTGTGCGGACGATAGGGGCGATGTCGGGATTCATATCCGCGTCCTCCATCAGAATCATCGTAAGCGAACTGCGACGATACTTGGCGATGTCGCCCTTCTTGGCTGCGTGAGCATCTACGGTAAGCATCAGCGACGATACCGCGAGAATGGTGAAAAATTTGTTCATGTTTGTGTTTGGTTTAGTTAATTATGTAAGTGTATTTGCTGTCGCGTTGGGTTACAGAATCACCTTGCAAGCCTTGTAGCAATCCATAAGCACACCCGTAACATCGGCAATCGTACCGGCATCGGTCGGTGTCTGTTGCGTATATTGGTTGGCGGCATTGAGGCGCATCTGTTCGAGGGTTATTTTTTCGAGTGCCATTTGGTGGTCCATCTCGCGTTGCTTCTGCTCCGCCTCGCGTTCGAGTGCGGCAGCACGCTCGGCTGCTTCTGCCTCCTTGCGGGCTGCGATTGCCGCTTTGTTGGCTGCGAGTTCGGTGCGGACGGTGGTCTTGTATGCCTTGCTGAGCGGGTCGACCGTGATGAGCAGTTCCATAGCCTCCATCTCTTTGCCTTGTTCGCGCAGCAGGCGAGCCTTTTCGATGATGCGCTCGGCTTCGGCTTCAATTTTGGCGGCATAGAATTTGGCGATAAGGTCGGCTACTGTGTCGTAGGCACTCGTTGATGACGGAATCAGCGACAACAGCATAACGGCATCGTCGTATTGACCGCGTGCGGCAAGAGCCTCTGCCTGCTTGCACATGGGTCCCGTTATGTTCTCGAAATGGGTCTCTATCTTCTCTTGCGACGAACGTATGACTTGCGCGAAGCG
>JBNMLI010000021.1:0-12253 GCA_050874765.1 Alistipes sp. | reverse complement strand
GTGCGAGAAGGAGAAAATCGACCGCGCCGCTCTGGAAAAAATTATGGACGAGAACCTGAAAATGCTCAACGAGCAGGTGGCAGGCTACGAGCGACTTGTTTCGCTGACAATCTATCCGACCGAGTTCGAGAAGACGCCGAAGAAGAGTATCAAGCGTTACCTCTACGACGTGTCGAAACTCGGCATAAATTAGTCGGGTCGCGACGATTCTTCGCAAAAGGCGATATGCGGTGCGTAGGCATTGCGTATCGCCATTTTTGTATTATGCGCCTTACTGAACCGTTGCCGCAGTCGGGTCGGTGTCGGGTGCGAAGAGTTGCCAATCGCGACGATATGTGCTTTTTTGTCGCAAAAATTGTTATATTTGCACTTGGTGCGTTGTGTGGCGATTGCGCATGACGCGACAAAATGAAACTTACCGAATGAAACGTGAATCTACCATAAGAAAGCAGAAGATAGGCGAGAACCTTATCTATTCGGCTGTGTGGACGGTGGTCTATCTTATCCCGATTATGAATGCCAAGTTGATGTCGGAGTTGCATGTCGATTTCAACAACGTGCTGACGGCGTGGATTAAGACGACACCGTTTTTTGTGTTGTTCCTGATTCACAATCAGGTGCTTGCGCGCCTGCTTGTGAGCAAAAAACGGCATATCGTTACCTATCTGCTCACCAGTATCGTACTGCTCGGTGTTACGTTCTCGCTAATTGAGGTTTATGAGCAGTCGGACCTTTACGGCTCTGCTGCCGCGAAGGGCATAATCGAGGCACGACACGCATCGCTGACCGACCTCGAATGGTATTGGAACATTATGCTCGGACTCTTTATGTTCGGTATGAACATCGGCATAAAGATGCTCTACAAGTCGATGCAGGACGACGAGGATATGGAGCGACTCAAACGACAGACCGTGCAGGCGGAGTTGGACTATCTGAAATATCAGATAAACCCGCACTTCTTTATGAATACGCTCAACAATATCCACGCCCTGATAGACATCGATACCGAGATGGCGAAGCAGTGTATCATAGAACTCTCGGCAATGATGCGCTATGTGGTCTATGACTCGGGGACGGAGAACATTTCGCTAAAAAAGGATATAACTTTCATCGAAAACTATATCGAGTTGATGCGCATACGCTATGCGCAGGAGGTCGATATACGCTTCAACTACCCGAAGAACATCTCGGGCAAGGTTGCGATTCCGCCGCTCATATTCATCGTGTTTGTAGAAAACGCATTCAAACACGGCATCAGTTACAACCACCCGTCGTACATACATATCGACATTGCCTACGATGGCGAGGGGGTAGTTACCGCCCGATTCGAAAATTCGGTGTATGCCGGCGGGCAATCGCACCCGACGGGCATCGGACTCGAAAACGTGCAACGACGACTTGCGCTTATATACGGCGACCGCTACAAGATGGAAATAGACGATTCGTCGCCCGAAAAATATTGTGTAACCATAACAATCCCGACAATCAAAAATGATAAGATGCTTGGCTATTGACGACGAGCCGTTGGCAATTCGTCAAATCAAAGGATACATAGAGAAAATCCCGTTTCTCGACCTTGTGCAGACCTTCACCAATGCGGTCGAGGCGCAGCACTTTCTGCTCGAAAACAGCGTGGACCTCATCTTCGTCGATATAAATATGCCCGATTTGAGCGGTGTCGATTTCGTGCGCTCGCTCGCATCGCCGCCGATGGTGATATTTACGACCGCCTACTCCGAATATGCCGTCGAGGGTTTCAAGTTGGACGCAATCGACTACCTGCTCAAACCGTTCAGCTTTGCCGAGTTTTCGCGCTCGGCAAACAAGGCGTATTCGCTCTACGAACTGCTCAATCTGAAAAACAAGGCGGAGAGCACGGCGGGTGGCGATGGCGAAGGCGAAAGCGAATCGTCGTCGGACAAGGAGTACATATCCGTTCGTGCCGACCACAAGACATCGCTGATTAAGGTGAGCAACATCGTCTATCTCGAAAGCGAGGGCGAGTATGTGCGTATGCACCTTAACGACGGTACGAAACTCGTTACGCTGTTCCGACTGAAAAATATGGAGAGCGCGTTGCCTGCCGATATGTTTATGCGCGTTCACCGCTCCTACATAATCAATCTGAAATGCGTGGCGGGCTACACCAAAGGGCGCGTGTTTTTGGACAACGACGACTACGTTCCCATCGGCGAGAACTACAAGGAGGCGTTTATGAAGTACGTCGAGGATAGGTTTTAGAAGCGGGGAAAGGTGTTCAGCGGCTTGTAGTCGTCGGCGGTGCGCTCGTAGCAGTAGTGGCGCAAACCGTTGGTGAGTATGATGAAGCGTGCGCCGACGACGGTGTTGTAACGCGTTGCCTGTCCGAAAACCTCGCGGTCTATCTCCACGCACGGGGCTTTGCACTCGACCAGCAGCAGTGGCTTGCCGTTGCGCCCGATGGCGACAATGTCGGCGCGTTGTGCCATACCGTTCAACGGGACGGGATACTCCTGCACCAGCGAAGTGGCGGGTATGTTGCAGTAAGACGAGAGGAACGCCAACACATATCGCCGCACGCGCTCCTCGGGTGTAAGGAGCAGATATTTGCCCCGAAGTGCGTCCCACACATAGCGGTTGTCGCCATCGCGCTTTATGCGCATCTTTATGGGTGGCAGGTTGAGTTTAGGCTCTTCTGACATGGATTTTTCGGAAAAAGTTGATAACTTTGTCGTTTGGACGAAGCAAAGATATAAAAATTATGAGATTCCTTACCATTGTTCTGTCGATATTGTGTGCCACATCGGTTTCGGCACAGGTGCAATACTCGTTCGAGGGCGACCGCGCCGTCGGCACCGAGCCTACGCGAGCCGAACTGTTGCCCTACAACAAAACGCGTGTTGTGGCAGGCGGCAAAGACGAACTTGCGTATATAACCCTGCCGACCGATTGGAATGTAGCCACAGTCGATAGCCGTACTGAGTATCGTTCGGTATTCACTATGCCGCTCGCGTGGCTCAATCGTCAAGTGCTGTTGCGCATCGGGCGGTCGTCGGCAGCATTCGATGTCCTCGTAAACGGTAAAAAGGCAGGCTATTGCCCGAATGGAGCAGTCGCCACCGAATTCAACGTAACCAAGTTGGCACAGCAGGGGCGCAATACCATTGCCATAGTTCTGCACAACGATGCCCGCGTGAATGCTATTTTCGGGCAGTTGCCGGCGGGAATTACGGACATAAAGGTCGTTTGCCAGCCGACTATCCGCATTCGCGACATTATCAGCCAAACGACTTTGGAGGAGGACGGCAGTGTCTCGACCGAAATCGGCATCATCGTAAAGTGCGACGCGCTGAATCCCAAGCAGGCGCGCATCGAATACGCATTGCGACTCCGCGATACCATCGTCGTGGCAGAGGGTTACCGCGACATCGCGCTCGATATGCGTCGCGAGGATACGCTCCGCATACGCACACGCCTGCCCAAGGAGGCTCTGTGGAGTGCCGCAACGCCTACGTTGCTCCGACTGGAACTCAACAACCGCATAGCGGGGCGCATTGTCGAGAGTATCGGTCGCAATATCGGTGCACGGGAAACGGTCGTGAAGGATAACACGCTCTATATCAACGGCACGCCGACGCGGTTGCGCCTGACCGAATACTCGCAATTCGTCGATGTGGATAAGGCTCTGGCGGCAGGATTCAACGGCTTCGTAGTGCCCAACGGCGTCGCTCCCGAGCGATTCTATGCCGAGTGCGACGAGCGCGGCATATATGTCGTTTCGGCAAGTGCAATCGACGCTACACCGTTCAGCGGCTCGATTCGACGCGACGGCAATCCGACCAACGACCCCGCATGGCACGACACGTTCCTCGCGCGCAACGAGGACAACTACTTGTTCGTACGGTCGCACCAGTCGGTCGTCGGCTACATCATCGGTCGCGGCACGACTACGGGTATCAACATCTACGAATCCTATCTGCTGATGAAGCGTTTGGAGGGCAACCTACCCATCATCTACGAGGGTGCAGGCGACGAGTGGTGCAGCGACAAGGTGCGCATCAGGTAGCACCGGAGATTATAACCCGCATTGTATATGAAAACATTGGTCAAACTCGGAATCACCCTCAATTTCATTTTGGGTATTGGTCATTTGGTCTGTATGGCAGACCTTCAACGCGTCTTTGCCATCTACGGCATCGATACCACAATGGCGCAGATTGCGCAAGGATACGCCCGCGTGCCTTATCTGCTCACCATTGTCATCGCATCGGCATTTCTTGCGGCAGCCGCATACGGAGCCGCTTTCCTGCGGCTTATCCCGCGCCTGCCTCTGCAAACGACGGCATTTGCGGTTATGGCAATCGTATTCTTCGGCAGAGCCGTTTGGGGCGCGACGCTACTCGCCTCCGATTTCAACTGCCTCGAACTCTCATCTACCGCTGTCGCACTGCTGTTGGGCATCTGCTACCTGCCGTGCCTTTGGGGCGAGGTCGCGGTTGCGCATAGGGGTAAACGCATCGTTTCGCCTTGCGGTGCTGTGTGTGAGGAGTGCAAGAGTTATCCCGCAACGTGTGGCGGTTGCTCCGCAATCGAAGGGCGGGTGTCGTGGCTCAAATATATAGGTGCCGATGTATGCCCCGTGTATCGGTGCTGCAAGGAGCGTGGCAGAGCAAATTGCGGAGGTTGCGCGCAACTGCCTTGCGACAAATTTATGAAAGACCCGCGCATTTCGGATGAGGAGAACGCCGCCAATTTGAGGCGAATGATGCGGAATCTGAAAGCATAGCGACGTGTACGCTGCGTCGCAGTCGAATCGGCGACAGGGTATAACTGTTTGAATTTATTTTACAAAGGTCAAATAAACGGTTGCTTTATACGAAAAATAATTGTATATTTGCACCCGCAAAAGGAAAGATGCAGGAGTGGTTGAACTGGCCCGCCTGGAAAGCGAGTAAACGTCAAAAGCGTTTCAGGGGTTCGAATCCCCTTCTTTCCGCAAGTTTTCAGCGTGTTGTTTCACGAAACCGTCAGCAGGACTATGTCGTCCTGTTGTTTTTTGTTTTGCAATTATATATTTTAGGCTTATAGGATAGATTTAGTAAAAACGGGAGTGTAGATTACTGTTGATAGCCCCCCCCCAAAAAAATGAATAAAAGTATGAGTTCTAAAAAAAGTTTTAATAGAGCAATTAAGAACAATACTAATGGAGGAAAATACCTCTATAAGTACTTTGTATTTTTTAGTATAATATTACTTATTGGAATTTTTCTCCCCGAGTATTTTGGGGTACATTATTTGGCATATAGCTTTATTTATATAATAGTATTTCCTTTGTGTATTGTATCATTAGTATATTTTAAGTTGGTTAAAAGAATTTGTGGCGCATCATTATATATTTCTTGTTGGGCTTCGTTTTGTGTGGTATTTACATCATATACAATATTTAATGCTTTGTATGCGAACAAGCAAGAAGAACGATTTTTTCTATCAACAATAGAACAAGTTATTCATAGTGGTTACAGAACACCTCCATCTTTATTATTCTCATTAGAGGATAGTTTTGTTGCATTGGTTGTAAAAAATGAATATCCGATAAAGGAAAAAATAGAGGCAGGACATGTAGTGAAAATTTCCGGCTATTACAAAAGGGGATTATTATCTTCTGTTATGATAGTTGACTACACCATAGATTGAGCAATATATATAACCTAATCTCTATTAAACTCTTTGAAGAAGAGTTTAATAGAGATTGGTAAACGGTGTAAATTAATCAGTTAAAGTCCTACTATCCTGTAATTCAATAATAGCTATCTTAAATAAAATACAGCGGGAAATTACTTGTTGTATTCCGCCAAGCCGCGTTGCAGAAAATCGACAAATTCGGCGATATTGAGGTTGTAGCCGCGTGGTTGGGCAAGCAATTTGCCGCTGCGTCCTTGCAGAACGTAGTAGGGTTGGGCGTTGATGCCGTAGCGTTGCAGGGCAAGGTGCGAATTGATTTTGCCGAGCGATTTGAGCGTTTTGCCCGCCTCGGTCGTAACCCACTCCTCGCGAGGTAGTTGCTTCTTGTCGTCGGTGTAGAGCGCGACCACAACATAGTCGTTGCGCAGAATCGACAACACCTCGGGTGCCGACCAAACGCGAGCCTCCATTTCGCGACAATTCACGCACCCGTGTCCCGTAAATGCGATGAAGAGCGGTTTGCCGACGCGGTCGGCGTATGCCTGCGCCTCTTGCAAGTCGAAAAAGCCTTGCAGACCGAGTGGCAGGTGAAGGAAATCGCTGTATTTCGGTGCGTTATCTGTGGTGTGCGATGCTTCCGATTGCGACGTTGTCGGGGTGTTGCCGATGACGAAATCCTGCGTGGTGAGCGGTGGCAGATAGCCCGAGAGAGCCTTCAACGGCGCGCCCCACATACCCGGAATCAGATAGACCACGAATGCAAAGACGCCGATTGCCAAAGCCAGCCGTCCGACACCTATATATGGGAGGTCGCTATCGTGCGCAAACTTGATTTTGCCGAGCAGATAGAGTCCGAGCAGTGCGAAAACGACAATCCAAATTGCGAGATAGACCTCGCGGTCGAGCAATCCCCAATGGTAGGTTTGGTCGGCGACGCTCAGGAACTTGAAGCCGAGAGCGACCTCGATAAAGCCCAAAACAACCTTAACGGAGTTGAGCCAGCCGCCACTCTTTGGCAACTTTTTCAGCAGTGCGGGGAAGAATGCCAACAGTGTGAACGGCAGGGCAAAAGCTGCGGAGAATGCGAGCATCGTAATTATCGGACTCCAAAACTCGCCCGAGGTCGATTTTATCAGCACCGAACCGACGATAGGTCCTGTGCATGAGAAAGATACGAGGACGAGAGTGAGTGCCATAAAGAATATGCCGCCGATGTTCGATTTCTCCGATTTCTCGTTGCTCTTGTTTACGATACTGCTCGGCAGAACAATCTCGAATGCGCCGAAAAACGATGCCGCGAAAATCATAAATACTGCGAAAAACAACAGGTTAGGCAGCCAGTGCGTAGCCAAGAAATTGAATATGTCGGCAGTAACCGCATCACCACCCACGAGGCGCGTGATTATGATAATTGCCGCGATGGGCAGTGTGTAGAGCGCGACGATGAACAGCCCATATAGCGAGGCGTTGAGCCGCCCGCGAGCAGGCGTGGAACTGCCTTTGAGAAAGAACGATACCGTCATCGGCACCATCGGGAATACGCACGGCGTGAGCAGTGCCGCAAAGCCCCACAGCAGTGCCTCGATAACCAATGCCCAGGGCGTGCGGCTGTCGGTTGTCGGCGCGGGTGCGGTCGGCGTAGTGGTCGGAGCCGTGGTAACTATTTGTGCGACAGATGCTTTGGTGGAACTACCTATTTTGTAAACGAGTTCGGCATCGGCAGTTGCGCAGCCGACGGCATCGTTGCAAACCATATATTCGATTGCGGCAGTGATGGTTGCCGATTCGCCGTTCAGAGTGATGTCCTGCTCGAAGACGGCACGATGCTCGAAATAGCCGATTTCCATACCGAATGTCTTGTCGAACACGCGTTTAGGCTCTGTTGCCTGACGCAATGCGCCGTCGAAAACGACACTCTCGGGTGAGGAGAACTCGATGGTCGTTGCCGTAGGTCCGCCCTTGCGCTGCTCAATGTCGTAGAGATGCCAACCGTTTTCGATTGATGCTGTGGCGGTTAGGGTGTATTTGCCCGCGCCGTTATCCTTGACCGATTGCGACCATTTTATATGCTTGCCCTGCGCCGAAACCGCCAATGTGAGCAAACATAAAGTGGTGGTTATGAGTGTAATACGAAAGATTTTCATAATCGTCTGTTTGATATATGTCAAATTGTTTGCCACAAATATACGGAATAATTGGTAAAGTATCGCTACATGTCGTAAAAGGTGTATTGTGTCCGATTTGTGCGTAAATGTTCCGAAAAACTATTAAATTTGCAGAAAAATATGTTTGATATGGGCAAAAATGCGTTTTTTCAATATCATATCGATGATATTAAAAAGTATGAAGGGGTGGAGATTATCGAGTGTCCGGGTGCTATCCTGTTACACCTGAATCTTGCCGACGGCGTAGTGGACGGGGAACTCAAAGACCCGTGCCGCATAAACGCCTTTATTGCAATCGTTTGTACGCGCGGAGAGGTGTCGTTTTCGGCAAATATGACCGAGTATCGTCTTCGTGCCAACACTCTGTTCGTGTCGCCTGCGACGATTTTCGAGTTTCACGAAAGCCACGATTGCGAGTTGTATGTACTGGCATTCGACGGCAATTTTATAGGCGGGGCAAACATCGATATTCAGATGATTGCGCCCGTGATGCCGTCGTTGCAGAGCAGTGTGGAACTCGCAGTAGGGGAGCAACAAATCGGTCGGCTGAAACAGGCTTTCGGCAATTTTTATGCCGAGTTTGCGGAGCGACAGACAACGAGATTTTCCAACCTCATTATCAGCCACATGCTGTGCGCTCTGATTTACCGTATTTGCGAAGTGTTGCCGGCTAACGGACGGAAACTGCCTGAAAATACGGGAGTTAAAGACCGCAGTGCGGAGTACTTCGAGCGAATGATGAAACTGCTTGCCGAGAATTTCCGCACCGAACGAAATGTCGAATTTTACGCCGACAAGATGAACCTCACGCCCAAACATCTGTCGCGTGTGATTCGCAATTTTACGGGCAAGTCGGTGCATCAGTGGATTGACAATATAGTGGTGATGGAGATGAAGAATTTGTTGCGCTATTCGAATATGAGTATTCAGCAGATTTCGTTTGAACTCAATTTCCCTAATCCGTCGTTTATGGGGCAGTATTTCAAGCGCATAACGGGTAAGACACCGGGGCAGTTCCGCCGCGAGAAATAGGGCGGTTCGTTTGCAGGAGTGGTGTCCGAGTGCGATGTCGTAAATGTCGCATTCGGACATTTGTTTTGCGGAATCGGAGGTGTGGAGCGGATTTCGTTTCCTTTCGTTTTGTTTCCTTATGGGGCGGGTGAAGTGCGTTTTCCTTTCGTTTCGTTTGCTTTTTCGTCGGGATTTTTTCGTTTTTTTATCTTTTTGAATCAAAATAAAAGTGTTTTTGTGCGCTAATTGAAAAATTATTGTTATCTTTGAAATCGGAATTATAATTTTACCTAAAACATAAACTAATAATGAAAAAAATCTACTTGTTTTTCGGTCTGGCGTTGTGTTTGCTGACCGTAAGCTGTTCAAAAGACAGTACGAAACCGGAAGAACCCGTAGGTCCTGTTACCGATGAAACCGTCATCGTAACGGCGAATGCCGCAGATGACCTCGGTTTGTGGTATGATGGAGCGACCATTGCGGTAAATGGCGTTGAGTCGCAGGCTGTTGCGGCCGAAGGTGTCGGTACTGCGTCGGGTACATTCACGGTCGAGAAGGTTGCTGCTCCGTTTATCGTAGTTGCTCCGTTCTCGGCATTCGAGGCGGGCAATATCGTAAACGTTCCCGATATTCAGACTTACGTTGCGGGCGGCCACGATGCTTCGGCGTATGTGATGTACGGATATGCCGAGAAGTTGGACGAGGTTCAGCCGGAGCAACCGACCATCGAGTCGCGTTCGATGGCTGTTCTGCCTCCTAAAACCGTAACGGTCGATTTGCATAGCTTCTGCGGCGTGGTTGCATTGCCTTTGACCATTGCCGACGGTGCTGCTGCCAAAATCAAAACCATCGAGATGACGACGGGTAACGATGCCGAGGCTGTTGCGGGTGCATGGAAATTCGATTTGTCGTCGGGCAATTTCGTTGTCGAGAAGGCTTATGATACCATCGCGCTGAATTGCGGCGATGATGGCGTTGCTCTCGGCACGGAGCCTACCGAATTCCGCTTTGTGGTTCCTGCGGGCAAATATACGCAGGGCGTATTCTTCACAATCGAGGATACGGAGGGACACAAGGACGTTTGCGAGTTCAAGGACGAGCTGGTGGTTTCGAGCGGTGTAATCAATCCTGTCGCAACGACGGAGTTCCATATTATAGAAAAAGGTGATGCAACGCTGAATGTAACCATCAACGAGGCAGGTATCAAGTGGGCTGCGGGCGACCAAGTCGTTATCAACGGTCAGTTGTCGAGCGTAGTTGCTGCCGAGGCAGAGGGTACCAACAGCGCAGAGTTCAGCGTCGAGAAGGTTGCACGCCCTTACAAGGTGCTCTATCCGAAGGACCTCTATACGACGAGCGGTCGTCTGCGTTTGTACAACGAGCAGACGCTGATTTCAGGCGGTTTTGACCGTGAGGCTTTGGCTATGGTCGGCTACTCGGCGAATAACGAGGTTACGCTGCACAACGTTTGCGGTTTGATTAAAATCCCTGTAACCAACAATTATGAGACGGATAATCTGACGATTACCAAAATAGATATCCGTTCGAACGACGGTACGCCGTTGTGCGGTAAGTTCAACATAAACTACCGCAACGCTACGATTTCGACCGTTTCGGCAGGTGAGGCATTGTCGCTCGTTGCTGCCGAGGGCGAGAAGGGTATCTTGGTTCCTGTCGGCGAGAGCGTAAGCATCTACGCTGTCGTTCCGGAGGGTAACTTCCCGAAGGGTATTACGCTCGATGTATATACCGATATCGGTTCGCAGACGGGCATCGAATGCGCTCCTGCGGGCGGTATTGCCGTTACCCGTGGCGAGGAGACTGCTATGGAGGTCGTAGAATTCTCCGATGTCAAGATTGAAAAGATTACCACGGCTGCCGAACTGCTCGATTTTGCCAAATCGGCGAACAACGGTCGTTACAAGAGATTCCTCAATGACGAGGGTGAGGTTACGCTCGGCAACGATATAGATATGACCGGCATCGAGTGGACCGAGATTACCGGTAAGGTTACCGATGGTGTAAACGAAGGTTTCGACGGTATATTCAACGGTAACGGCTTCAAGATTACGAACTGGACTTCGTCGCAGAGCCTGTTTGCAACGTTGGCTCGCACGGGTGTCGTAAAGAACCTCGTAATCGACTCTTCGTGCCAGCTCACTTATCCTAATGCAAATGAGTTGGGTAAGGTTACCTTCTTCGGTTTCGTCGTAGGCGAGAACCTCGGCGGTCGCATCGAGTCGGTAATCAACAATGCCAACATTTCGCTCACGATGTCCGACGCTCTTGCATATCAGTTGCGTGCGGGTGCAATTGTAGGTCAGTCGCAGATTGGTTCGCGAATCATCAAGTGCGAGAACCACGGTAACATCGTGCTGAACTTCGAAGGCGGTATCAGCAACGCGGCTTCGGGTGCTTCGTGTACGCAGTATCTGGGTGGCTTGCAGGGTGCCATCACTTCGGATAGTTCGTCGGTAACCGATGACAACAACCGAAGCATCATGCAGGATTGCGTAAATACGGGTGCCGTGAATGTAACGGTGGCTACCGAGTTGAAGCACGGTTGCTACATCGGCGGTCTGACAGGTACGGCAAACTCCTACTCCGAATTGGAGGGCTGCTCGAACTCGGGTGATGTAACGTTCGATATACCTACGCACACTTCTATTACATGTGTAGGCGGTTTGACCTCGTACTCGGCAGGTACAATCAAGGGTTGCACGAACACGGGTAAGGTTTCGTTGAAGAATACCACGACGATGCGTACATTCGCTGTCGCAGGTATCGCTGCATACTTGAACGGTACGATTGAAGACAGTAACAACGAGGGCGCAATCGATGTACAGATTGCCAAGTTGGATAAGACGGGTACTATCGGCGGTATCGACGGCAAGAAGTCGAAGACGGCTGGTAACGGTGCAATCGGCGGTTTGGTCGGTTACACGTATGCAACGGCCGCACAGCCATTCTCGGCAACCAACTGTATCAACCGTGGTGCAATCACCGTTGTACAGTCCGACAGCCAGGGTACGCTCGCTACGGGTCGTTTCTGCATCGCAGGTTGTATCGCTGCTCCATGGGGTCTGATTGACAACTGTAAGAACTATGGTAACATCGATGTTACGGTAACGAACAAGTCGAATGTGCAGGATACTACGACAAACCTCCTCACTTACATTGGTGGTATTGCAGCAGCAGACCACTACTCGATGACACAGTCGGAGACCAACATCTCGAACTGCGAGAATGAGGGTAACATCACGGCATATCTCGTATGCTCGAAGTCGAACAGCGCGGTCGGCGGTATCATCGCTTGGCCGGGTGTCGAGAGTACGGCGCAGACCAATGTTACATCGAACAGTATCAACCGCGGTAACATCAGCGTTACGGGCTTTGCAAAGGCGCGTGTTGGCGGT
>JBNMLI010000020.1:0-12907 GCA_050874765.1 Alistipes sp. | reverse complement strand
GGCCGAGTGCCTACGACCGTCGCGTATGGCAGTTCAATGTCGAACTTGCCAAGGAGGCGGTGCGCAAATTCGGCTTCAACGAAATCAACTTCGACTATGTCCGCTTCCCCGACCGCATGACGCGCGTCGAGAGCATCATCGACTACCACAACCGCTATCACGAGTCGAAAGTGCAGGCTATCCAACGCTTTGTCATGTACGCCTGCGACGAAATCCACGCGCTCGGAGCCTACGTCTCCATCGACGTCTTCGGCGAGTCGGCAAACCCCGGCTACACGACAGCCTACGGTCAGTATTGGCCCGCACTCTCCAACGTTGCCGACGTCATGTGCGGTATGCCCTACCCCGACCACTTCTCCAACCACTACTACGGTATCGAGAAGCCGTGGAATCACCCCTACCAAATCCTGCGTGCATGGGGCAAGCGCGTTCAAGACCGTCAGGCGGTTACGCCTACGCCTGCCAAGGTGCGCACATGGATTCAGGCGTACAACGTTATGCGCCATGTCGATAGCAACGGCATAGCCTACAACGCCGAGAATGTCGAGAAGGAGATTCGCGGTCTGTTCGACGCAGGCCTGACGGGCGGCTACACGACGTGGCTCTCCTCGTCCAACATCGAGAAGTACCGCACCCAAGCCCCCGCATTCAGCATCGACTACTATAAAGAGTGGTGCAACAGCAATAAATAGCGCAATCGCATACCAATCAACCGCTCCCGAGTGCAAATACTCGGGAGCTTTTTCGTTTTTTAGGTATTTATACCGAAGAAAAATCGAACCTTACACTATACTTTTGCAATGTTTTCACGAAATATCGCAAAGTATTATGAAAGTAAACATCTTTATCGCCACACTTGCGGCAGCAGTCGTTGCCAATGTTTCGGCTTTCGGTCAGAGTACCGACACCCCTGCTTCGCAGTCGCAAATCGACTCCATGCAAATCCGCATCGCCAACCTCGAAAAGCGCGTTGCCACTTGGGACAAGGTGAAACAGCACTTCAAAATCTCGGGCTTCATTCAGGCGGGCTACGAGTGGAGCGACCTCCACTCCTACAACAGCGAGGGCGTCAGCACCTCCACGGGCGCATCTACCTTCTTCATCAAGCGTGCGCGTCTGGCATTCAGCGGCAGCGCAGTGCAGAACCAACTCGACTACAAGTTGCAGGTCGATTTCGCGGGTACTCCCAAAATCGTTGACCTCTTCATTCGCTACCGCCCGTTCAACCAGCTCGGCATACAGTTGGGTCAGTTCCTCATTCCGTTCACCATCGAAAACCCCGATTACGCAGGCCTCGCGCACGAGTTCATCAACAACTCGCTGACCATACAGCGATTCGTCCACATGAGCAGCAACGACTTGGCAGGCATCTCCTCCTCGGGTCGTAACCTCGGCGGACAACTCTACGGCGGTTTCATCAAAAAAGACGGATTCAGCATCATCAACTACAATCTCGCCGTCTTCAACGGCAACGTCATCAACAGCCGCGACAACAACAAGAGCAAGGATTTTGTCGGCAAACTGACCATCAAACCCGTAAAGTACCTCTCCCTCGCAGGCTACTATATGTACGGCGAATTCGTCAAGAACGCCTCGACCAAATACGGCGAGATGCACCGCTACGGCGGCGGTCTGTGCTACGACTGCCCTTCGTTCTTCGTGCGTAGCGAGTATGTCGGCGGCAAAACCATCGACCTAAAATCCGAAGGTGCCTACCTCGCAGGCGGTTACCGCTTCTGCGGCAAGGGTGCAGCCGTTGCCCGCATCGAGTACTTCGACAACAACAAACTCGACAACGCCTACGAGATGATGTACACCGTGGGTCTCAACTACAAACCCATCTCGCACCTGCTCCTGCAACTCAACTACTCGTTCAACCAATACCGCAACTACGGCTACAAGAACGGCAACACGCTGACCGTCATGGCATCGGCTATATTCTAACGACCAAATCAAACATTCCATAAAGCAATGAAAAAAATTCTCGAACGACTCAAAACAGAAGATTGGATAATAGTCTTCGCGGGCGCAGTAATCCTGCTGCTTGCCGCTCTTTTCCCCGACTATATGCCGAAGATGCCTAAAAATCTCTCATCGCTTACCGCATGGGAGCAGGCGGGCTATATGTTCATCTCCATCTTCGCACTGCTGTGCATCTGCCAGCTGGCACTCAAACGCTCCATACGCGGCACATTCTTGTCGTTGCTTGTAATCTTCGGTCTGTCGCTTGCGGCACAGGTCGTGGCCAACGTCGGCATCATCAAGGAGTGGGGCCTCGAATCGGTTTTCTTCTCCGTCATCTTCGGTCTGATTATCAGCAACTGCTTCCATGTACCAGCTTGGCTCAAACCGGCGATTCAGAGCGAGTTCTACATCAAAATCGGTATCGTCGCACTCGGCTCGACCATACTCTTCGGCGAGGTTATGAAATCGGGAGCCTTCGGTCTGATTCAGGCGCTGGTAGTCGTATTCTCGGTATGGTATTTCGCCTTCCGCATCTCCAAGCGTATGAATGTCGATGACGAAACGGCAACCATGCTCGCAAGTTCGGCATCCATCTGCGGCGTGTCGGCAGCCATCGCAACGTGCGGCGTCATCAACGGCGACAACAAGAAACTCTCCTACATCATTTCGCTCGTTTTGGTATGCGCCATACCTATGATGTACATCATGCCTTGGCTCTCGCAACTGATGGGCCTCAGCGAAGAGGTTGCGGGCGCATGGCTCGGCGGCACAATCGACACCACGGGAGCCGTTGCCGCATCGGGCACCATGCTCGGCGACCAAGCGGCACAGACTGCCATTATCGTCAAATCGTCGCAAAATGTATTGCTCGGCGTCGCAGCCTTCTTCATCTCGCTCATGTGGTCGTATCGTGGCGAGAAGCGCGAGGAGAAACCTACGCTGGGCGTCATCTGGGCACGCTTCCCTAAATTCGTTGTCGGCTTCATTCTCGCATCGCTCGTATTCAGCTTCTGCTTCGACATTCCCGAGGCAAAGGCTATCGGCAAGGTTACCAAAGGCTTCACCAACACGCTGTTCAGCATAGCCTTCGTCTGCGTAGGTCTTGAAACCAAATTCTCCGACATCATCTCGAAAGACAACCGCAAAACGCTGTGGGCATTCCTCACCGCGCAGGGTTTCAACATCATCTTAACGCTTATCGTTGCCTACCTGCTCTTCGGCGTCATCAAACCGATGCTCGCCTAACGCCTCGGCAACCACACAACAAAACGGTCGGCTTGGAAGAAGCCGACCGTTTTTCTTATACGAATCGCAAATTCCATTACATTGCGCCAATATCATCATCAAGTTGTTTTCTCCATATTAAAACACCTGCGACCGTAAAGAATATAGTGAACATCAAAACAGCTTCGGCATAACCGACAGGCAAATAATCTCCTTCAAAGAAAAGATAATCTGTTTCTGGGGCATAGTACAATTTAGGAAAATCTCCCTCCTTGATTTTGTTCAAGATTCTATCCCCTGTATGTAAACTATATTGCTTTGATTTATAAGTTATCAAAACAGTATTTGACCTCTTATAGTTAATCTTGTCCTCATATCCATTATATGTGTAATCAGTAATAGGTTCCCGAGTCTTTTCTATATGATTCCCATATAAAGACAATAGATACAGAGCAAGAGCCAACCCTAATCCTGCACAGAACAATATCTTAAAAAATGTTCTAATCTTCATTTTCATTAGATTTTTTCAGAACGGCACTACTTATAATCCTCTAACTCATGACTTAAATCCTCGGCAAATTGATTCAACCCTACCACTTTGCCAAGAGTTTCTTGTTCTGTTGGAAAAACATTAATCAAAAGTCCTTCTTTACAAATTAAATCAATTATAGAATCTTCAAAAGAGTCAAGACTTATAGCTGTAATTTTGCAATCAGATTTATCTTTTACACAAAATGCTTGGGCATATTCCATGGAAGACCATATAGGGAACAGCCGCTCATTACCATAAGACTGAATTACAAATGCGCCATTATTATCAACAACAGACCACATAGTTTCAGTATCAGCAATTCTTTTGAGAGCATATCGGTATCTTTCTTCATAATGACTCTTCGTTAGAACATTAAATTCTTCTTCGGAAATTATTAATTCATTTGGCATTTTATTCTACACTTATTCGTCGTTGGGAAATATATAGATTTATTCTTCAATCAAAGGATTTTCTGCATAAGTTTTAACCCTACACCACCGCGCACCGCTACCTCTTTTTGCCCTTTTCTCTTGCCCTCCGCTCCTTGCGCGGGTTGTGTACGCCCTTATCCTTGCCGTCCGACTGGCGACTGGCGCGAATTGTCTGCTGACGAAACCGCTTGTTGCGATAGTCGTCATACACGAACGTATGGTTGCGATGATTGCGCCACGGCTCCGTGCCGTTTATCACCACCTTGTAGCAGGCATACAGGTCGCAATCTGCGAGCCGCTCGGGCAGAGCCTCCACGGCAACCCACCGCCCGTTCTCGCACACATAAAACCGCGCCGCCTCAACATCGTAATAGATGTCCGGCTCGGGAATATAGTAAAACTCCGCCAGAGGATACCCCACAGGACCCCACTCGGGTTGCCGCTCCACATTAGTACGCTCACTCTGCACCCCCTCCTTGCGCAACGTCCTGATGCTCGTCTGCGCCGATGCCGTCGCGGCAGTCGTCGCCACCAACAGCGCGACCGCCCAAATCACCGATTTACCTCTTTTTATCATACCTGTTTCCATTTTTGTCATAAATGCGCCTTTTTCTTGCATCGTACCCTCCGCCGACCGCCCGAAGCAACCTCCTGCGACCGTTGCGATGCGTTTCGGCAAACCCCGCCGATGCTCCGCACCCATATAAAACGACCGCAACACGAGCGATATTTTCCCGCGCGGTTGGATTACTCGAAATAAAATGCTATATTTGCCATACTTACGCGATGCCACTAATATCCGCACGTTACCCTCTCCCCGAGCCGTTCCCGCACCAACCCGACCGCTTCGAGAGTGGGCATATCCACTCGTTTCCGCCTATTTGCGGCATCTGCCTGTGCAAAGATAACACAATAAACCTCACATATCATGGGAAATGAAGACATTGAACGATTATCCGACCTCGCCGTAACGAAATTCACCGAGAGTGTCAACCACGGCATTGTTTCCGTTATGCTTCGGCGCGTAGCCATCACCTACATCTTGAAGGGACGCAAATGTATCTACTGCGGCGACCGTTGCACCCCTATCGACGCGGGCAACATCGTCGTCTGCGACACGGGGCTCCACTACGAGGAGAACATCGCCGCTCCCGACGACACCTTCGAGCAAATCACCTTCTACGCCTCGCCCGACATCTTGCAGACCGTCATTCTCGGTCAGCACACCTACTACGGCATCACCTACACCAACCGCCACTCGTGCGAGCGTTGCCGCACGCAGAATTTCGTCGCCGAACAAGCCGCTGCGCCACTGCGCGACTTCTTCACCGCCATCGACCTCTCATTCCGCAACAACTATTTCCGCCACGACGACACCAACCACCGCATCAAACTCGGCGAACTGCTCTACATCATACTCTCGGGCGACGACTGCTGCCTGAAAGCCAAACTCCTCGCCAACACCGACTCCGCCATCGACCGCTTCACCACGGTCATCTACAACAACCTGTTCAAAGATGTGCCGCTCGAAACTCTGGCAGAGATGACCAACCGCTCGCTCACCTCGTTCAAAAAGGAGTTCCGCCGCCAATTCGACGCATCGCCCCACCGCTGGTTCATCGAGCAACGCCTCGACCGCTCGCGCATACTGCTGCTCTCGACCGGCAAAACCATTGCCGAGGTGGGTACCGAGTGCGCCTTCACCAACATCTCCCACTTCATCAAGTTGTTCAAACAGCGATTCAAATATACGCCCGCCGTCTTCCGCCAACGCCAATCGCGACAGCGCGACGACGGGTGATAACCCTCCCTTCCCGCCACAAAAATCACCTGCCGACGCAACAAAATTGCCCAAAAAGTTTGGAGAATGAAATATTTATACTACTTTTGCACCACTCAAACGAGGGAATTGCTGTTGTAGCTCAGTGGTAGAGCACTTCCTTGGTAAGGAAGAGGTCACGAGTTCAAGCCTCGTCAACAGCTCCATGAATGGGCGCAAAGGTGCGCAAAGGGGATTGCAAGTTTTTTTGCAATCCTTTTTTGTTTCTGCGCCGCATCACCCCGCCCAAATCTGTGCAGATTTGCAAAATAATCACTAACTTTGTCGAAAACCATCAAAACCGATTGTATTGCTATGACACAGCAACCTCTGCGCGAAAAAATTTTGGCGACGATTATCGAGAAATCGACGCTCAAACAGCGCGTTTTCGACAACACCTTCGCCACCTTCGGCGAACTGAAAGACACTCTGCTCGAAATGGCGTCCGAACTCGACGATGCACTCGACGGTCGGCTCGACAAGCGCGTGCGCCTCGAATACCGCGACCGCGGCAAGTTCGAGGCCCAGTTGCAGATTGCCAACGACCTGCTCATCTTTCAGATGCACACCGACGTGTTCGAGTTCGACTCCAACCACATAATCTGGCAAAACGCCTACGTTCAGCAGGATAAGGCAAACTCCTACTGCGGCATCATCAACATCTACGACTTCCTCTCCGACTCGTTCAAGTTCAACCGCAGTGCCGACGAGGGCTACCTCATAGGGCGCATCTTCATCAACCGCGAGCGCAAATTCTTCGTCGAGGGCAAACGCCAAACGGCGATGCGGGCGATGAACTTCGGCAAGGAGGAGGTGTCCCACGATGCGTTAGTTGCCATACTCGAAACCGCCATCAACTACGCCATCAACTTCGACCTGCTCACCCCTCCCTACGAGGACAACAAGCGCGTTACCGTCGAGCAGTTCAACACCAAGATGGACAACTCCAAGTTCGTTACGGGCAAACGCATAGGCTACGATTTCAGTGTCGATGATATTTAACAACATAATGACCAAACACATTCTATCTCTTGCCCTGTTGCTTTGTGCCGTCGCACCCATTACCTCGGCACAAAACGAATACGACGCCATACGACGCACACGCTCGGCAAACCGCTCCGTTACGGGCTTGCGTTCTATGGCAGACGGCGAACACTACACCACACTCCGCGACAACCGCATCGTGCGCCACGCCTACGCCGACCGCGCCGACACTGCGACCATCTTCCGCGCGCCGTTCCGACTGGGCGAATACTCCTTCTCGCCCGACGAGCATAGCGTACTATTTGCCGACACCCGCACCATAAAACCCATCTACCGTCACTCCTACACGGCAGACTACTGGCTCGGCACCATCGGTGGCGAGCCGCACAAGATACTGACCGCCGTCCGCGATGTCGCCTTCTCGCCCGACGGGGCGCATCTGGCATTCGCCAAGGCAAACGACCTATATTTATATAGTATCGCCGACGGTTCCACTCGCCGCCTGACAGACGATGGCGAGTGGAACTCCGTCATCAACGGCACGAGCGACTGGGTCTATGAGGAGGAGTACGGCTTCACGCAGGCGTACGCCTTTTCGCCCGACGGCAAGCAGATTGCCTACCTGCGCTTCGACGAGAGCCGTGTGCCGACCTTCGAGATGATGCGCTACGACGGCACTCTCTACAACCGCGCCTACTCGTTCAAATACCCCAAGGCTGGCGACCGCAACTCCATCGTATCGCTCTGGCTCTGCGACACCGCCACAGGCGCGAAAAAGCGCATCGACACGGGTCTTGCCACCGACCAATACATCTTCAACGTTGCGTGGACTCCCGCCGCCGAACTCTGTTTCTACCGCGTCAATCGCCTCCAAAACCACTTCGAGGTCGTACTGCAACGCGCCGACGGCTCCCAAAAGGTCATCTACGACGAGTCATCGCCGCGCTATGTCGAGCGACCCGATGCTTCGACCATAACCTTCATCGACGCCCACCGCTTCATCGTCCGCGAGGAGACCACCGCGGGCTATATGCACCTCTACCTGCACGACACCGAACGCGGACGGCTCTGCGCCCTGACCTCGGGCAAATGGGAGGCTACCGCACTTGTCGGCTTCACCGCCAAACGTGCCTACTACCTCTCCACCGAGCAATCGCCACTGCGTCGCGACCTCTACTCGGTCGCCCTCAACGGCAAGGGCAAACGCCGCCTCACCACCGCCGACGGCTTCCACTCCATACAGCCTTCGCGCGGTATGAAATACTATGTCCAAACCGTCAGCAACGCCTCGTCGCCCAACGTCGTAACGGTTCACCGCGCCGACGGTCGCACCATCGACACCCTTGCCGACTCGCGCAAGGCGGTCGCTGCCGCAGGGGCGTGGGCTACCCGTCACTTCGCACAATTTGCCACCGAGCGCGGCGACACGCTCAACTACTCTCTCCAACTGCCACCCGATTTCGATGCCACCAAACGCTACCCCGTACTGCTCACCCAGTACTCGGGTCCCGGCTCGCAACAGGTGCGCGACCGCTGGGGCTTGGATTGGGAGGACGCGCTCGTCGCCAAAGGCTACATCGTGGCATGCTGCGACGGCCGTGGCACAGGCTTCCGTGGCGAGGAGTTCAAGAAGCAAACCTACCGCGACTTGGGTCGCTTGGAGTGCGCCGACCAACTCTCCTTTGCACGCTATCTCGCCTCGCAGTCCTACGTCGATGCCGACCGCATAGGCATCTACGGCTGGTCCTACGGTGGCTTTATGGCTCTCAACTGCGCTCTGCACAGCGAGGGTCTGTTCCGTATGGCAATCGCCGTTGCGCCCGTTACCTCGTGGCGCTACTACGACACCATCTACACCGAAATCTACAACGGTCTGCCGCAGGCAAATCCCGCGGGTTACGACGACAACTCGCCCATCACCCACGCCGACAAACTATCGCCGCGCACGCGCCTGCTGATTATGCACGGCACGGCAGACGACAATGTCCATTTCCAAAACTCCATGGAGATGTGCCGCGCGCTCAACCGCGCCGCCAAGCAGTACGATATGATGGTCTATCCCGACCAAAACCACTCCATGATGCCTTCGTGTACGTCCGCCATACGCCAAAAGATGATTGACTACACGCTCGCGCACCTCTAATCCGACCGTCCCGCTCGGCGTCCCCCGACAACGGCGCCCCCACCCCGCTCGGCGACGCACCGGCTCGGACAAAACAAAAGCGAAAACTCGTAATAGGTTTTCGCTTTTATCGTTCCTGCGGCATCTCTTTCCGCCCGCTCAATGCGCGCTGTCGTTCGTGTAGTGGTCTGTGTACCACTGCCGTCCCTGCTCCCTCTCTTGGTCGGTACGGACGAAATATCGCATCATACACTCCGCATTCTCATAATCCGGCGTCGGCAACATTCCGTCCAATATATACATATTCTTGCCATAGTAACGAAGCACAAGGCGTGTCGTGCCGTTTTTGCACCCCTTTGCCGCCAATTCGCGATTCGTAAGAATTATCGCCTTCGCATCGCTATCCGCCTTCCACTCCAATTCGGTGTACAAATACTCCAAATCGGGCGGAGTCTGCGGCGAGTAGCACTGCCAACATTTGCCATCATCGAAAAAGAGCAGATTCAACGGACACAACGCATACTTCGGTGTCTGTTGCCCATCTTCCCGATTTACCAGCGTTGTCGCCTCCACTGCGCCGTTCCTGTACGATGTCCACACACCCGTGCGCACCACATCGTCGCAAATACCGGCAACAAACCGCTCCATATCGGCAGCCGTCGCAGGGTGTTCCGCTATCAATTTGTCCATCTTTCCGACCGCCGTCTTCTCCGACTGCGTATCGTCTTTCGAGCAGCCGACCGCCAACACCGCCGCCGCACAAATCATCTGTATAACTATCCGCGCCTTCATGTTAATTGTGGTTTTAGTTTGACAATAATTATTATCGAGTTCAAATATAACCAATTATCTCCAAAAACACAACATCATTTCAGCATATTCCTCCTCACATTCTCCTTTATGCGCTCCAAACCGCTGCGCGCGAGCGGCGTGTCCGCCATTTTCTGCGCAAACTCCTCCTCGCTCATCGCCAGCCACTGCTCGGCACTCATCTGTTGTGGTGCAAATCGCGGTGCAAGCCCCTTGCACGCGCCCCTCTCCGCCCGCTTGTTGTACGGACACACGCTCTGACACTCGTCGCACCCGAAAATCCAGCCGTGCAACTCCGCCGCCGACTCGCCCCGCTCGATGGTCGCACACGATATACACCGCGCCGTATCGATGTGCCGTTCCCGAATCGCCCCATTCGGACACGCCTCCACACACCGCCTGCACGCTCCGCACCCGACCGTCCTTAACGGCTCGTCGTAGCGGTCGCACTCGTCGCACAGCACCAACTCGCCCAGCAACACAAACGACCCGAATCGCGGTGTAACGAGCAACGACTGCCGCCCAATCCACCCCAATCCCGCCTCGACGGCATACCGTTTTTCGAGTATCGGGGCGGAATCTACGAACGCCCGCCCCGCCAGCGCGGGATACTGCTCCTTCAACTCCGCCGCCATCGCCCGCAGCATCGACTTTATAACGCCGTGATAATCCGCCGCACAAGCATACGAAGCCACCTTCGTCAGACACCCCTGCGCATAACCCTCGCCGACCTCGTTTTTGTACGACACGGCACACACCACCACCGTCCGCGCCCCCTCCACCAGCAGCGACGCATCGAACCGCTTGTCGGTGTTGCGCGCAAGGTAGTCGAGCGACGAGCCGAATCCCTGCGCCAGCCACTCCCTGAAAAACGCGCCGTCAGCCTCGAACGGACGGCATTTCGCCACTCCGCACAAGTCGAATCCGACATCTGCCGCCGCCTTTTTTATCTGCTCTGCGCCTATCATCTGCGTTATTATTATGCCCAAAGTTACTGATTTTAACGAAAAATAGTTTATTTTTGCACAGATTAGCGAATAAAAAATTCGCACCCAAATTTGATATAACAATGAAACTCAACACATTGTACGAGGTACTCCACGAGAGTATCAAACGTTTTTCCGACCACATAGCCTTCTCCCAATGGCAGGGCGAACAACTCACCTATACCGAAGTCGGCCGCCGCGTCGAACAGGTGCAACAGACACTCGTTTCAGCAGGCCTTAAACCAGGCGACCGCGTCGCCATTTTGAGCAGCAATATGCCCAACTGGGGCGTATGCTATTTCGCCATCACCTCGGCAGGCTATACGGCAGTACCTATCCTGCCCGACTTCACCACCGCCGACATCGACCGCATCATCGAGCACTCCGAAACCAAGGCACTGTTCGTCTCCGACAAACTCTACTCCAAGGTCTCCAAATCGACCATCGACCGCCTCAACATCGTCGTCCGCACCAAGAATTTGAGCATTCTCTCCCAAAGCGTAACCGCCGAGGGTGCCACCAAAATTCCCGCGCCCGACGATTTGGCAGTCATCATCTACACCTCGGGCACCACATCATCGCCCAAGGGCGTGATGCTCACCCAATACAACATCAGCGCGCAAACGTGGCTCATCGAGCCGCTCTTTGCCCTGCGCGATACCGACGTACTGCTCTCCGTGCTGCCGCTGTCCCACACCTACGAATGCTCGCTCGGTCTGGTCTATGCCTTCTCGGCTGGTTGCCACGTCGTCTATCTCGACAAAGCCCCTACCGTTTCGGTGCTTATGGCAGCCCTTAAAGAGGTGCGACCTACCGTCATGATTATCGTGCCGCTGATTATCGAAAAAATCTACCGCGCCCGCGTGCTGGCAAAATTCACCTCCAACGCATTCTGGCGCACACTCTACCGCGTCGGCTTCATTCGCCGCTACCTCCACCGCGTGGCAGGCAAGAAACTGCTCAAATTCTTCGGCGGACGCATACGCTTCTTGGGCATCGGCGGTGCCAAACTCGACACTGCCGCCGAACAATTCCTCTTCGAGGCGCGCGTACCTTATGCCATCGGCTTCGGCCTTACCGAAACCGCACCGCTGCTTGCGGGTGCCGTGGGCGACATGGTGCGCATCGGCTCTACGGGTCCTATCCTGAAAGGCATCGAGTGCCGCTTGGAGAATGTCAATGCCGAAACGGGTCAGGGCGAAATCGTCGTCAAGAGTCCGAGCCAGATGCTCGGCTACTACAAGAACGACGAGGCTACGCGCCAAGCCTTCACCCCCGACGGCTGGTTCCGCACGGGCGACTTGGGTTGCTTCGACAAAGACGGCTGGCTCTACATCAAGGGTCGTCTGAAAAATATGATTGTCGGCCCGAGTGGCGAGAACATCTACCCCGAGGACATCGAGTCGGTGCTCAACTCCCACGTCTATATCTCCGAATCGGTCGTAACCGAGCAGGAGGGCCACCTTGTCGCACTCGTCCACTTCGACCGCGAGGCTCTCGAAGCGCGCTACAACGAAATAGTCGAGTCGTGGACGCAGAAGAAACAGGAGTGGGAACGCTATATGGAAGAGGTGATGAGCGAAATCAAGGAGTACGTCAATGCGCGTGTCAATCGCAATTCGCGCATCTCCGAGGTTGTCGAGGAGAAAGACGAGTTCATCAAGTCGCCAACCCACAAAATCCGCCGCTTCCTCTACACCAACCGCTCCCAAAAAGAGAAATAGTGGTTAGTGATTAGTGGATAGTGATTAGAAAATAGAGAAAAATCGAATCAAATAACGAGTCATGCCACACGCGCCCCACGGCGCGTGAGTTGGCATCTACCTTTGTCAGTGGTTAGTGGTTAGTGGTTAGTGATTAGTGGTTAGTGATTAGTGAATAGTAATTAGTGAATAGCCCCGCGCCATCATAGTTCTCATAGAACTCCTAGTTCTCCCAGTTCTCCTAAAACCTTTGCGGTGGCGTATAGCCACCGCAAATCAAACAAACAAGTCATTGCGAGGCACGGAACGTGCCGTGGCAATCTACCATTGT
>JBNMLI010000019.1:0-13425 GCA_050874765.1 Alistipes sp. | reverse complement strand
GCACACACCTCTGCCGACTCGCCCGCCTCGATATGCCCCTTCGGCAAATCCCAATGGCCCGAACGGCGAATCATCACCACCTCGCCATGCGGTGCAACGACTATGCCGCCCGCCGCCCGCACGAACTTGAATTGCGCCGCCCAACGCTCATACTCTGCCACAGCATTGTCGGCGATGCAGACGATAGCGTCGTGAGTACCGAAAATTTTTATTATATTCGCCGTCGAAAGTTCGCCCGACGAGCCGCGGCACACATAAGCCGAAGCATCGGCGCAGCAATCTGTTGCGACCTCTGTCGAGGCAACAAAGCACAGCGGTTTGTCGCCGAAATATATGGTTTTGTAAGGTGTAAACATTTGCATACGGAATTTATTGATTGCAAAAATACGAAATATAAAAAACATTATGAAAAAATCTGTTCTGTTTATGGCACTTATTGCTTTGGGGCTTGGCGGTTGCAAGGAGGCTCCCGCCCCGCTCGAAATCGACAACTCGCTCACTGCCGAGGAGATTGCCGCCGCACGCCTCACACCCGAGGTGATGTGGAAGATGGGGCGCATAGGCACGGCGACGCTCTCGCCCGACGGCTCGGCACTGCTCTACACGCTCACGCGCTACAACATGGCGGAGAATCGCGGCGCGACGACCATCGTCGCCCAAAATATGGCGGACGGTGCGTCGCACCCGCTGACCGACACCTCGTCCAACTCGACCGCACCCGCGTGGAGTGGCGACGGCAGCGAAATATGGTTTCTCTCCGACCGCAGCGGCTCGATGCAGGTATGGGCTATGCGCGCCGACAGCTCGGCACCGCGCCAAATCACGAACATCGACGACGGCGTCGAGAGCTTCGCGCTCGCACCCGACGGCAAACACCTCTGCTACACGGCACGCGTACACGTCAAGGCGGTACGGTCTGCCGACGTACACAAGGATATGCCCAAGTCGAAGGCACGCATCTACGACGATTTGATGTGCCGCCACTGGAACTATTGGGACGAGGGCGACTACCTCCACATCTTTGTTGCCGCAACCGACGGTCGCACCATAGCGGAGGCTCGCGACATTACGGGTGCCGACGCGGCGTGGGACACACCGCTTGCGCCCTACTTCGATGGCGACGAGATTGCGTGGAGTCCCGACGGCAAGGCACTTGCCTACACCTGCAAACCGCTGACCGGCACGGCATACGCCCAATCGACCGACTCCGACATATTCGTTTACTCACTCGCGAGCGACACGACGCAGAACATCTGCAAACCCGTAGTCGATGGACAGATTCGATACAACGGCGAGGTGGCACGCCAAACGCCGTTCGTCGGATACGACAAGTACCCCATCTGGTCGCCCGACGGCTCCAAAATCGCCTTCCGCTCGCAACGCCGTGCAGGCAACGAGTCGGACAAGCAACGGCTCTTCGTCTATGACTGCCACACGGCACTGATGCGCGAACTGACCGCCTCGTTCGACTACAACGCCGAAAACGTAGTTTGGGCAGACGACCGAACGCTCTGCTTCATCGCCCCGATTGAGGCAACCCACCAAATCTGTCGCGTCGCACTCGACGGCACGGGCGAGGTCGAGGTCATCACCGCAGGCGACCACGACATCAACGCCTTCACGCTCGCTGGCGGACAGTGCGTGGCATCGGTTACGACGATTTCGATGGCGACCGAACTCTTCCGCGTCAATCTCGACAACGGCGCAATGACGCAGATTACCGCCGTGAACAAGGAGATTTACGACAACATTCGCTTCGGCGAGGTGCAGAAACGTTGGGTGCGCACGACCGACGGCAAGCAGATGCTCACTTGGGTAATCCTGCCGCCCGATTTCGATGCCACCAAGAAATACCCTGCCCTGCTCTACTGTCAGGGAGGTCCGCAGAGTGTGGTTTCGCAATTTTGGAGCTACCGCTGGAACTTCCAACTCATGGCGGCACAGGGATACATAGTGGTTGCGCCCAATCGTCGCGGTCTGCCGTCGTTCGGACAGGAGTGGCTCGACCAAATCTCGGGCGACTACTCGGGGCAGAACATTCGCGACTACCTCTCGGCGATTGACGATGTCGCCCGCGAGCCGTGGTGCGATGCCGACCGCTTGGGTTGCGTCGGAGCGTCGTATGGCGGTTACTCGGTATTCTACCTCGCGGGGCATCACGACAAGCGTTTCAAAGCATTCATCGCCCACTGCGGCATCTTCGATTTCGAGTCGATGTACGGCGAAACCGAGGAGCTGTTCTTCGTGAACAACGACTTCGGCGGTGCCTACTGGGACAAGAGCAACGCCACCGCCGTGCGCTCCTACGCCAATTCGCCACACAAGGCTGTCGGAGAGTGGGATACGCCGATTTTGATATTCACGGGCGAGCGCGATTTCCGCATACCTTACACCCAGTCGCTCGAAGCCTTCACGGCAGCCCGCGTGCGCGGCATTCCGGCACGACTGGTCGAGTTCGAGGACGAGGCGCATCAGGTCTTCAAACCGCAGAATTCGCTCGTCTGGAATCGCGAGTTCTTCGGCTGGCTCGACAAGTATCTCAAATAGCGGCGCACCCCGTTGCAACGCTCGTTTTTCAAGCGGCACAGACCCGACGAGGTCTGTGCCGTTTGTGTCTATTTTCGCCCGATATGTCCGCAAATGAACAGAATAAGTCGTCTATCTGTGATTAAAAAGCGGGCGTTCGTTGAATTTATTTTATCCATAAAAGGTATCTGTCTATTTTTGCAAACGAATCCGGAATATCATACTTATGAAGTTATTTCAAATTCTCTGCATATTGCTTCCCGCCCTTGCGATGAGTGCATGCTCGAAAGAGGCGCACATGACGCACGATGTCGATGGCGGTAAAGTTCAGGTCTGCATCGGTCAATCCATCAACATCAACGCACGCACCTCCATTGCCGACGACGGCACGACTGCCGTTTGGCAGGGCGGCGACCGCATTGCGCTGTGGGCGACCTCGGCGAACGGCACCGACGCACTCGCTGGCGGAGTGTTCAAGATGTGGCACTACGACGCGACGAAGACCACCGCGATGTTCACCGCCTTCATAACGCCTATGGCGGAGGGCACCTACACCTACTATGCCTCCTACCCCGCTCCGCAGTCGGTCGATGGGCATAAAGCGACCTACACCCTTGCGCAGGAGCAGACGGCAAATGTCTTCAACGGCAGTTGCGACATTATGGTCGCTCAACCGATTGATGGTGCGGCAGCATTGAGCGAGGGCGAGGTGAACGACCTCGGCTTCCGTTTCAGCCACAAGATGCACGTTCTGAAAATCAAAATTCCGCAGGGCGGCAACGCACTCGGTATGCCCGTTACGCGCTTGGAGTTGGAGTTTGCTGCGGAAGTTACGGGCGACGTTACGGTAGATGTTACCGCACCGCAGGCACCGGCAACGCTTGCCAACGGCTCGAAAAAACTCGTTCTCGACATTCCCGACGGGGTCGATGAGGGCGGCACGGTTTGGGGTATGATATTCCCGACCGACATCTCGGGCGATGTTACCTACACGGCATATTCGGGCGGTTACGCATCGTTCCCGCAGACCATACACATCACCAAGAATGCCGAGCCGGCTCACATTTCGCCGATGTCGCTCGCCATTCCCGAACTGTATCGTATGACCGAGATTTCGCTCTCCATCGGCGAGAACAACCTCGGCGAGGAGGTGCGTTCGTTCTCCGTAATCAACGACAGCGGCAACACCATCAAGACCTTCACGGTCAATGATGCAAACGAATATATAATCTCGTTCGAGGGCGAATTCAACCCCGCACCATACTCGGGGCAGACCTTCACCGCCCGTTTCGAGAGCGACAACGCCATCATCGACAGCCGTTTCACCATGCCGACCATAACACCTTATATAAAGAATACGGTTGCACAGGGGTTGGTTGTGCCATTGCTCTTCGAGGAGGATTTCTCGGGCATCGGCGACCTCTCGTCGAACGACGCATACGGAACATCGTCCCCGGGCAGCAAGGGCGGCATATCGTTCCTCTCGGGCTGGTCGGGAGCGCGTATAGGCGCACAGGCAGGCAAGGCAATCCGCATAGCGTGCCGTCGCGAAACGAGTGCCAACTACTCGGCGCGTGTCGATTCGGCACCGCTCAAATGCCTCAAAGAGGGTGCTTCGGTCAATGTCGAGGTATCGTTCGACTACGCCATGGACCGCCAAGAGGGCGGTATCGGCTCGGCACCGAAACTCGGTCAGACCTGCCACATGGGTTCGACCACCGACTCGTCCGTACTGTCGAGCGGCTCGGACACGGGTACATTCGTCGATTCGTTCTACATAAACGAAGAGGGCTACGGCTACGACAACATCGCCCACAGCGCCTCATTCAAGATTACGGGCGCAGGACCTTCGACCCGCCTTTCGTGGCGCACGACCAACGAGAGCAAGGCGGGACTCACCAACGGAACATTCTGGCTCTATATCGACAACATCAAGGCTCGCATAGTAAAGTAAAACAGAAACCAAATTTATATTTATCATGAAAAAAATTCTACTGATAGCATTGGTTGCCGCTATGGCGATAGCATGCCAAAAGGATTCGGCGGAGCAGACCGTCGGGACGGGCATACTGCACATTACGCCTTCGGTTGCAAACGATGTAAACGAGGTCAAGAGTTCGACCGAGAGCAACGCAAGCGGCAAAACCGTCGCAACGCCTGCACTCTCCGAGTTTTCGCTCACCATCAAGGGAAGCGACTACGACCGCACATGGGCAAGTCTGACCGACTACTCGGCAGACGACGAGCGACTGACTGCGGGTATGTACGACGTCAGCATCAAGTACGGCAACATCGAGGAGGAGGGCTACGACAAGCCTTATTTCTACGCAACCAAGAGCGTTCAGGTACTCGACCGCAACCGCACCACCGAGGCGGAACTCACAGCCACGGTCGGCAATGCTATTGTCGAAATCGCGATGACCCCCGAGTTCAAGGGTTATTTCGTGAAGCACGAGTTCAAACTCAAAACCGCCTATACGGCAGAGCCGTTCACGCTCGAAGAGAATCCCGCAAAAGACCTCTTCGTTGCTCCGCAGAGCGTAACGCTCGAATGCTCCTGCACCCGTCAGAACGGCAAAGAGGAGACGCTGACACCGCAAACCTTCGATGTTAAGGCACGCACGCGCCACATCGTAAAGTACGACCTCGAAAAGGCGGGCAACATAAAGGTGAACATCACACTCGACGAAACGCTCATCGGCTCGGAGGTGATTGATGTCGAACTCAACGAGAATGCTTAACGCAAAAAATGACGACAACAATGAATATAAGAAGAGTTATAACATTGACCACCGCCTTTGCTGCGGCAATGTTGGCAGGTTGCGTAAACGACGACCTGCATATCGAAAATCGCGACGACTCCGCATCGAAGGGCTACCTCTCGTTGGCAGGACTGAACGTAGAGTGCGTGATTGACCACAAGCAGTCCAACGAAGGCATCGACCCCGCTTCGCGTGCCACACGCGCCGACGGCGAGCCTGACATCGACACATTCGACTGCTCGATACTCGATGCGACTGGTGCGACGGTCATCAAATCGTTCAAATACGGCGAGCGTCCGACCGAAAACATCGAACTCGACAAGGGCAACTACATCTTCAAGATGCAGTCGGGCGAGGTGCAGGGAGCCGCTTGGGAAGCACCGGTTTACGGCGTTGCCGAGCCGTTCACCATCTCGGGCAAGGAGGTTACGACGTTGAGCAACCTCGTTTGCCGTCTGCTCAACATTCAGGTGTCGGTATCCTACTCCGCCGACTTGCGTGCAGCATTGAGCGACGACACGACCACGACCGTCAAGGTCGATACCAACTCGCTCGTCTATGCACTCACCGAGTCGCGTTCGGGTTATTTCCTCGCGCCGAATGCCACCAACGACATAAAGGTAACCGTTCAGGGTTCCTACACGGCCGAGGGCAAAGATACGCCGAGCAAGTTCGAGATGAACGCCACCATCAAGGGCGTCAAGGCGGGACAGTATCGCGACATTATGCTCGTCATCGAGTACTCGACCGAGGGCAACATCGTAATCAAGGCTACCATCGACGGCTGGGTCGAGGACGAGGAGATTACCTGCGACTTCTCGACGCTCATTGCCGAGGACATCATCGACGACGAGAAGCGTCCTTCCATCGTATGGCTCAACAACGACATCGACACGCCGATTACCTTGTCGGCAGACAAGTTCGACGAGCGCGGCAACTGCCTTGTCAATTTCTACATCGACGTGATTGCCGAGCGCACCATCGCCGCTCTGAATGTCGATATAGCATCGACCAACAGCGACTTCATCACCTCGCTGGGCGGCTACAACATTCCGTCGTCCTTCGATATGTGTAGCGCAGGTTCGGCTACCGCATCGCTCAAAATTATGGGCTATGCCGTGAACAGCGAAGTTGCGGGCAAGGAGAAAGTATCCTACGACCTGACGGCACAGATGAAGCAAATCAAGGATTTTGCGGGTACCCACTCGTTCAAGATTACCGCCAAAGATGCCAAGGGCGGCACGACCGAGAAGACGCTCACGATTGTCATTCCGGGTGAGCAGAGCGGTCCGTCAATCGTCTGGAAGGGCTACGACATCTCGCAACGCTACGAGATTGTCGATGGTATGACAGTCGATATAACCGCAGCGGCGGCATCGGGCATCAAGGCATTCACCGTGCAGATTGTATCCGACACACTGACCCCGAGCGAACTTGCCAACGTGGGCTTGTGCGACAATCTCGATTTGGTCAATCCCGAAAAGTCGTCCGACTCGACGGGCAAGATGACCGATATGTCGAGCATCGAGCAGTCGCTCAACAACTTGGGCTTCCCTACGCGCGATGCGGTTCTCAACCAAACCGAGGTATCGTTCTCGATTACGCAGTTCCTCTCGCTGTTGAGCTTCACCGGCAACGGTCAGCACAACTTCATCATGACCGTAACCGACAACAACGGCGACACTACCGTCAAGACACTTATGTTGGAGAAAAAATAACGGAGGCACACGACTATGAAAAAGATATTTAACATCGCTGCAATCTGCGCCGCGTGCGCAATGCTCTTCGCCTCGTGTGCGAAATCTGCCACCGAGCAGTCGCTCGACATGGCGGAAAACGAAGGTGTTCTCTCGGTCAATATCGCCACTTCGCGTGCCGACGTCAACCCCGACGACACATTCCTAATGCGCATCTACAAATACTCGACAACCACTACGGGCGAACGCGAGAAGGGCTTGGTGCGCAAGTACAAGACCTTGGCGGAAGTTCCGCAATACATCTGGTTGCTCGAAGGCGACTACTGCGTTTCGGTGCAGGTAGGCGACCGCATCGAGGCATCGTTCGACAAAAAGTACTTCGAGGGTGAGCAGGATTTCGCAATCACCCCGCGCAAAATCGCTACGGTCGATTTGACCTGCACCATGCAGAACATACCAGTAGCGGTCGATATGGACGCAACGATTGCCGCCAAGTTCACCAAAGAGTACTACACCTACGTCTGCGCCACCGACGCTTTCGACCTTGCGGCAGCCAAGGCGGGCAGCGTGCCGACGCTCAAATACGAAAGCAGCACAACGGGCTACTTCATTATGCCCGAGGGTTGCACCACGCTCTGCTGGTATTTCAGCGGTGAGGATAACGATGGCAACACGGTAACACAGTCGGGCAAAATTGCCGACGTAGCGGCAAAGACGCTCTACACGCTCAAATTCAAGTACTCGAAGGACGCGGGTGGCTTCTTCAACGTAACTGCTACGCTCGACACTACGGCAGAACATTGCGAGGATAAAATTCCGTTCAGTCCCGACCCTGTTGTCAAGGGCGACGGCTTCGATGCCGCAGAGCCATACAACTACGTTTCGGGCGAACGCACCTACATCATCACCGCACTCGACAACATCACCGTGATGAACATCACGGCGGGCGACGAGCAAATCGACCTCCTTTCGGGTACACACGCAGGCATCGCAGTCAGCGAAACCTCGAAGAAGGAGTACCGCGTTACGCTCTCTGCCGAGTTCTTCAACTCGCTCGCAGGCGGCACGCACGACCTGCTCTTCCGCATCAAGGACGCGAGCGGCGGTATCGGCTTGGTAACGGTAACCTACGGCATTCAGGGTGTTGCCGCACTTTCGAGCGACGACTACGACCTCTGGAACAACACTGCCGACCTCTCGGCAACGGTATTCGGCTCGATAGCAAATGTCGAAATCGGCTGCCGCATCGCAGGTGGCGAGTGGAGCAAATTCGCAGCAACCGCATCGGCAACGAATACCTACAAGGCTCACGCCACCGACTTCTCGGCAGGCAAGACCTACGAATATGCACTGTTCATCGACTCCGTACAGACAGGCAAGGCACTCACCGTTTCCACGCCTGCGGGCGCACAGATTCCGAATGCCGATATGGAGCAATGGTTCTTGTACAAAGATGCCATCTGGTGTCCTTGTTCGAGCATCTCCGAGATGTACTGGGATACGGGTAACCACGCTTCGGCAGGTCTGCTCGGTATCGACAGCAACCTGACATACAGCAGCGATGATGTTCGTCCGGGTTCCACGGGCTCGAAGAGCGGCTATCTGCACTCCATCAAGGCGAGCGTCTTCGGCATCGGCAAGTTCGCTGCGGGTAACCTCTTCGTCGGTCGCTTCGTTCAGGTCAAGGGTACCAACGGTATCGTCGATTTCGGTCGTGCCTTCACATTCACGGCTCGTCCGAAGGCTCTCCAATTCTGGATGAAGAACAACTGCGGCACCATCAATCAGGGCTCGCAGGCAACGGGTACCGACCCTGCCAACATCTATATATGTTTGAGCAACCGTACCACTCCGTACACGGTCGATACGTCCGATACTTCGACGCTCTTCGACCCCGAAACCGCTCCCGATGTAGTGGCATACGGCATCTACAAGAGTACCGAGTCGCACTCCGAGTGGACGAAGATGACCATCGACCTCAGCTACAAGGACAACACGACGAAGCCTAATATGCTCGTCCTGACGTTCACTTGCAGTGCCTACGGCGACTACTTTACGGGAAGTACCGATTCGTGGATGTATGTAGACGACATCGAATTGGTATATTAAAGTTACACTAAACACGAGTAATGCATTTGGTTAAACTACCGGCAGCGCTTATTCTGACTATCGCTGCCACGATAAACGTTTTTGCGCAAGACATTCCGGCGGCGGATTCAACCGCCGTCGGAACGCCTGTCGTGAAGATGACACGCAACGAAGTACGCAAGCAACGCGGTATATCGAACCTCAAAACGCACGTTGTGCCGGCAGGTCAGTGGGTATTCGGAGGAACACTCTCCTACTCGACCCACTCCAACGACAACTACAAACTGCTTGTCGTCGAGAATATCAAATCGAAGGGCTACACCTTCAAGGTCAGCCCGCTGATTGGTTATTCGCTCCTGCCCAACTCGATTATAGGTTTGCGCGTCGGCTACTCGCGCACATTCCTGACAATCGACAACGCCGACATCAACCTCGGCGAGGGCGACAGCGCACTCAACTTCGGCGTCGATTACTACTATGCATTACGACACTCCTACGATGTTGCCGCCATCTGGCGACAATATATTCCGCTCGGGCGCAACAAGCGTTTTGCACTCTTCTCCGAGTTCCAACTCTCGTTCGGCGGTTCGCAATCGAAATTTGCCGAAGGACAACCGATTCGCGGTACCTACTCGCGCGGATTCAACATCTCGGCAGGTGTAAACCCCGGCATCGTGGCGTTCCTGACCAACAATATGGCGGTCGAAATCAATGTCGGCGTACTCGGCATCAACTATTCCAGCACGCGACAGGTTCACAATCAGGTAACAACGGGCAACACCAGTTCGAGCCTTATGAATTTCAGTATCAACATCTTCTCCATCGGTTTGGGTGTGGCATTTTATCTGTAAACGGCAATGAGTATGAAAAAGATTTTAGCACTGCTTCTTTCGGCATTCGCCATTCAGGCTGCCTCCGCCCAAACGGCCGATACTTCGACCTATGCGCCCGTCCAATCGGCTGTCATTCGCACCGACTCGTTGCCTCGCGTCAGCAAGCCGAAACGCAACCGCATCGACCGCGAGATAGACAAGCATCAATTTGCCTTCAAGGGCGAAACAATCCTCGGCATCACCGCCTCCTACGGCACGATTTCGAGCGAGGACACCGACCTCGGTCTAATCCTCGACAACATCAAACTCAAAGGCGATGTGGTAACGGTCAAGCCGTTTGTCGGCTATATGTACCGCGACAACAACTGTATCGGTCTGCGCTTGGGTTATACATATATGTACGGCCATCTGGGCAACGTTACGCTCAACCTCGGCGAGGCTAACGACGTCGAGGTGTCGGTCGGCAATATGCGCTACACCAACAACACCTACGCCTTCGGACTCTACCACCGCACCTACGTTCCAATCGATGCGAAGGGTCGCTTCGGCGTATTCGGCGAATTGGAACTCTCGGGTTCGGTCGGTCGTATGAATTTCAGCTATCTGTCGGACAATGAGTGGAAGACGAGCATCTCGGACATCTACAAATTCGAGTTTTCGTTCAACCCCGGCTTGGCGGTCTATATATTCCCTAATGTCTGCGGCACAATCTCGTTCGGCTTGGGCGGTTTGCGCTACACCCACACCAAGCAGTACGACGGCAACCACCGCCTGACGGGCAAGCGCGATTTCTCGAAGATGCGCTTCCGACTGAACATTGCCGACATCAACATCGGTGTAACCATTCACCTTTGGAACAAAAAGAAGGACGGACCCGTAACAAACAGGTAGAACTATGAAAAGACTTTTTGGCAAGATATTGGTTCTCGCGGCAGCATCGGCATTTGCCGCCTGCATATCCAACGACATACCCTACCCTGTTGTCGAACTCGACATCACCGAAATCTCGGTGGAAGGCACCTCGGGCGAATGCACCATCGACCGCATCGGTCGCACCATAACCATTCCGCTTGCCGAGACCACCGACATACGCAACGTGCGCATCAACGGCATAAAATATACCGAGGGTGCCAAAGCGTCGAACGAACTGAACGGCGTGTTCGATATGCGCTATCCGCAATACGTTACGCTGTCGCTCTATCAGGACTACGAATGGAAGGTCGTAGCCACACAGAGCATCGACCGACAGTTCCGCGTCATCGGTCAAATCGGCGAAACCGAATGGAATGCCGACCGCCACATGGCAAAGGTCTATCGGCGCGACGACTACGGGTCGGATACCGTTACGGTAACCGCCCTGCGCTTCGGTCCTACGCCCGAATATGCGTGGGACACAACTCCTTTCGAGGATACTGCGGGCAGGAGAAAACAGGTCGATTTCGGCAAGAGCGACTACCCCGTAACGGTCGATGTCGAGTGTTTCGGCCGTAGCGAATTATGGCGACTGATTGTCGAGCCGAAGGCTATCGGCATCGACTTCACGCGCGTTGTCGCAGGCTCTCAGGTCATCTGGTTGCGTGCGCTCGGCATCGACGGAGCCGAAACAGGCTTCCGCTACCGCATAAAAGGCACCACCGAGTGGACGGAGGCGGAGCAGAGTTGGTACACCTCGACGGGAGGTACCATCGAAGCGGTCTTGCGCCACTTGCAACCTGCAACCCAATACGAAATTATCGGCTACGCCAAATCGAACAACGGCGATATGGAGTCGGACGTTCAGACCGTAACCACAGGCACGCTCTTCTCGCTGCCTAACGCAAGTTTCGAGGAGTGGTCGATGACGGACGACACCTACTACCCTTACTCCTCCGTCGAGCAGGCTTGGTGGGGAACGGGCAACCCCGGCTCGAAGGTTGCAGGCATCAATATCTCCACGCCGTTCAGCGGCACACTGCACGAGGGTGCCACGGGCAAGTGCGCCCAACTGTGGTCGCAGAAGGCGAGCGTGATGGGCATCGGCAAGTTCGCCGCGGGCAACTGCTTCGTCGGCGACTTTGCGGGCGTTGTCGGCACCAACGGATTGGTGCGCTTCGGTCGTCCCTACACTCTGCGCCCGACCTCGCTCAAAGGCTGGGTCAAGTACGAACAGGGCGTAATCGACTGCGTGCCCAAAACTGGCACGGGCGGCAAGACACCGGGTGAGGGCGACCCCGACGAGGGCATCATCTACTGCACCATAGGCGATTGGGATTTCAACAAATACGGCGGCACGGCAGAGAGTCCCGTGATGGTCGATACGCGCAACGAGGCTACGTTCTTCACCTCCACCAACGAGGGCATCATCGCCTACGGCGAAATCAAGTTCACTGCCTCGTGCGATTGGTACCAATTCGAAATACCGCTCGAATACCGCTCGTTCGACCGCACGCCGACGCATATCATCATCGTCTGCACCTCGTCGCGCTTCGGCGACTATTTCGTCGGCAGCAAGAGTTCCATAATGTGGATTGACGACTTCGAACTCTGCTACGACTACAAATAACCGACCGTATTCGCCAAGCGGGTACCTACCATACAACTTTTTCAAGCATAATAATGCGCAGGAGCACACCTGCGCATTATTTGTTTATCCCACCCACATACGCGCCCGACACGCTTTCGGGAGCGACTGCCACCTCGACTCTCGCTCTATTAAAATTATCGACTGACAGAAAATAATTTTTCCAAAATAGGCCCAAAACAAGCCTCATTTTTTAAGAAACACACAACTATGAGCTTCATATAGTTGCACAAATAAAAAACATTTTATAAATTTGCACTACATAAATCCGTATTGATGATGAGTAAAGCCCACATACCTACTCTGACGACAAGTCATATCCATATCTCCCGCACAATTCGCCACGCCGCAGACGGGGGGGGGATTTTGCTGACTACCAAATAGTTACATCATCACTATTATTTAATTCCGCGCATTTTATTTCTGCACCGCTTGTTCCGAGTGGTGATTTGTCGCGTTGCTATCATAGCCCGTTAGCGACCGCTATTGGTGTGTGTATAGGGCAAATCCGGTGTATAAACTGCTAATCAAATAAAAGTATATGAAAAACTCATTGGCAATCATGGTATTGAGCGCACTCTCCCTGCTACTGTGCGCCGAGCGGGTTCAAGCGCAAAACAGCTCGTTAATCGGCTTCTCCACCTATCTCGAAACGGAGCCTGCCTGTTTGAGCGACAACGGCACGCGCTTCCTCGTAAGCAAGATTGACCAGATGATTGTCCGCAACTGCGCAGGCACCAAGACATTCGCCTCGACCGTCCTGTTCGCCATACGTCCCGAGATAATAATGACCGAGGACAGAACAGTCAATGCAGGCATAGGACTGATGTACATCAAGGAGGCGGAACTCACGCTCTCTGCCATAAGCCGTGCCGACGGAAGCATCTTCAACTCGATAGTGGTCAATCTCTCGGGCGACGGCAGCAGCAAGGCAGAGGCGGAGCGACGGTTGCTCGAAT